>RFMX01000378.1 GCA_009927495.1 Betaproteobacteria bacterium | reverse complement strand
CCAACATCGAGCAAGCTGATCTGGTGGCTTTGGACACCGAAACCACTTCGTTGGTGGAGATGCAGGCGCAGATCGTGGGCATCAGCCTGTGCATCACGCCTGGTGTGGCCGCCTACATCCCGCTGGCCCACAACGCGGCCGATGCACCCACGCAATTGCCCCTGAATGAAGTGCTGGCCAAGCTCAAACCTTGGTTGGAAAATCCCACCAAACACAAGCTGGGACAGCATGTGAAATACGACCGCCATGTGTTCGCCAACCACGGTATCGAGGTGCAAGGCTATGTGCACGACACCATGCTGCAAAGTTATGTGCTGGAAGTGCACAAACCGCATGGTTTGGAGAGCTTGGCACTGCGTCACTTGGGCCGCCAAGGCTTGTCCTATGAAGACCTGTGCGGCAAAGGGGTGCACCAAATTTCATTCGCGCAAGTGGATGTGGCCAAGGCCTCCCACTATGCCTGTGAAGACGCGGATTTCACACTCGCTGTGCACCAGCGCTTGTGGCCGCTGTTACAAGCCGACGACAAGCTTCGGTTCATTTACCAGCTGGAAATCGACAGCAGCGAAGCGCTCTACCGCATCGAGCGCAATGGTGTGTTGATCGATGCGCCCACCTTGGCCGCGCAAAGCCACAGCTTGGGGCAACGCATCATGCAGCTAGAACAAGAGGCCTATGCCATCGCGGGTCAACCCTTCAACCTCGCGTCCCCCAAGCAATTGGGCGAAATCTTTTTTGACAAACTCGGTTTGCCGGTCATCAAAAAAACCGCCACCGGTGCGCGAAGCACCGATGAAGAGGTGTTGGAAAAGTTGGCCGAAGACTACCCGCTACCCGCCAAAATTTTGGAGCACCGATCGCTCTCGAAGCTCAAAGGTACCTACACCGACAAGTTGGCGCAGTTGGCCCATCCGCGTACCGGGCGGGTGCACACCCATTACGCGCAAGCGGTGGCGGTGACGGGGCGCTTGTCCAGCAACGACCCCAATTTGCAAAACATCCCCATCCGCACGCCCGAGGGGCGCAAAGTGCGCGAAGCCTTTGTGGCACCTGCGGGCCATGTGATTGCCAGTGCCGATTACAGCCAAATCGAGTTGCGCATCATGGCGCACATCAGCGACGATCCGGCCTTGCTCAAAGCCTTTCACGACGGCTTAGACGTACACAAAGCCACAGCGGCCGAGGTGTTTGGCTTGACGCCCGACACGGTGAGCAGCGAGCAGCGCCGCTATGCCAAGGTGATCAACTTCGGTTTGATTTACGGCATGAGTGCGTTTGGTTTGGCCAAGGCCCTGGGCATCGACAACAACGCCGCCAAAAACTACATCCAACGTTACTTTGAGCGTTTTGCGGGCGTGAAGCGCTACATGGACGACACCCGTGCCCAAGCCAAAGCACAAGGCTATGTGGAGACGGTGTTTGGCCGGCGTTTGTATTTGCCCGAAATCAACTCACCCAACGGCCCGCGGCGGGGTGGTGCCGAACGTGCCGCCATCAATGCGCCCATGCAAGGCACGGCGGCCGATCTCATCAAGCTCAGCATGGTCAAGGTGCAGCAGGTCTTGGACCAAGAAGGCCGCGGCACCCGCATGATCATGCAGGTGCACGATGAACTGGTGTTCGAGGTGCCGGATTCAGAGGTGGATTGGCTGAAAACCGAAGTGCCGCGCATCATGGCCAGCGTGGCCCAGCTGAAAGTACCCTTGCTGGCCGAGGTGGGGATGGGCGCCAACTGGGATCAGGCCCATTAAGGCTTTAACGTGTAAGAGGCGGCACTGTCATGGCGATATTTTGGATAGCCCCGCTTCTCACCATTTCGTTATAGACCAGCACTTGGTAACGGTAATTCTTGTCGGGAGTGACGGAGTGGTATGCGGCAATGCCAAACCAGTTGAGTCCATGCCGCGAGATTTGTTTGCGCAATAGCCAAGCGCCTACATAGGTGTTGACACAGCCATCCATCAAATGGCTTTCTTTGATGCCGTGGTTTTGCAAGACGGGCAAATGAATAGAGTTGATTTGGGCAACACCAATATCGCGTGTGCCATTCATATTGACATTGATAGCCTTGGGGTTGAGCCGACTTTCCACCACCAAGATGGCTCTTAACAAATAGGGGTTGACGCCGTGGTATTGAGCAGCACCCACAATGCATTTGTTGAGGGGCTTTGTAACATTGGGCGAAATTGATGTGGCTCGTGCGGCAGTGATGCTCCCTACCATGAGCAAAGTAGCTGCGGTCAGCCACAAAAATCTCGAACAACCGAAAATGAATGATAAATTTGTCATTTAATACCCAAAAAACAATACTTAAAGTTACTTTAAATGATTTTTGGGTAAAAAGTGAATACCTAGATACCTGTTTTTCATGAAATTTGCTCAATAACGACACAAAAGTGCTTTAAATCTGAAAATTTGGCAGGTGGGTCGGCTTCAGGACAGAGCGCATAATCAACTTCATGACGCTCACGTTTTGGACCATCATGGCGGGCACCTTGTTCGCCGGCGTAGGCAGTGTTTTGTTAGCGGCTCTTTTAGCGCGGGCATTGTTGGCTCGTTTTACTCAGCATTTGCTCAGCCTGGCCGCAGGTGCTTTGTTGGCGACCGCGTTTTTGCATTTATTGCCCGAGGCTTTCGAGTCCGATACCGCACCCCACAGCTTGTTTTTAACCCTGCTTTTGGGCTTGGTCTTCTTTTTTCTATTGGACAAAGCCGAGTTGTGGCACCACGGCCATGAGCATGGACAGGGTCACCTCGGGGCCCATGATCATGGGGACAACCATTCACATGAGCACCCAGTTGCAGACGGTTTGACAGGCAGTTGGGCAGTGCTCACAGGCGACAGCGTTCATGCTTTTGGCGATGGGGTTTTGGTGGCCGCGGCTTTTATGACCAATTTCAGCCTAGGTGTGGCCGCGTCAGTGGCTGTACTGGCGCATGAAATTCCCCACCATATGGGGGACTTGGCTGTTTTGCAACGCGGTTTGGGTCAGGGGCGCGATGCTTTATTGAAGTTATGCATGGCCGGTAGCGTGACGGTGGTGGGTGGCTTGGCCGGTTTTTTCCTGATCGAAGGCCACGAAGCATGGCTGCCTTTTTTGCTGGTCATAGCCAGCAGCAGTTATGTGTATGTCGCCTTGGCTGACCTGATACCCCAGTTGCAAAAACGCCTCTCAGCCACAGAAACAGGAATGCAAGTGCTTTGGTTGTTTGCAGGCATTGCCATGGTCACCGCTGCGGTGCAGTGGATGCACGGACATTAAGCTCTACGAGCCCTGTGCACAGGGCAGTCCTGGTGTGTTGCACCATTCGCTCCAACTGCCAGCATAAAGAGCCGTGGCACCCAAACCCGCGATTTGCATGGCCAGTACATTGGGGATAGCGCTGATGCCACTGCCGCAGTGGTGCACCACGCTGCTGGCGTCGCGACCATTCAGCAAGTTCTGAAACTCGGTTTTAAGTTCGGCTGGTGACTTCATAAAGCCTTGGGGTGTGAGATTGGTATTGAAGGGGCGGTTCAGGGCCCCCGGTATATGTCCAGCCACGGGGTCGAAGGGCTCGGTTTCGCCTTTGTAACGAGCCGGGGCTCGCGCATCCACAATGGTTTGCGCAGGACTGCCTAGTTGGGCAGATACATCCGCCGTGTGTTTAAGCACCAGCAAGGGTTCACGTAAAGCAAATACAGCTGGGGAGACCGACAAAGCAGGACCACTGGCCACATCACCACCCGCGGCCACCCACGCTTGCAAGCCACCATCGAGCACTGCCACTGCCTCATGGCCGCACCACTTCAGCATCCACCATAAGCGGCCACAGTAGTTCATGCCTTGGCGGTCATAAACCACCACTTGGGTGGGTTCGCTGATGCCGCAAGCGCCCAACCAACGTGCGAAGTGTTCTCTAGAAGGCAGAGGGTGCCGTCCACCATTGACCGCCAAGCTTGTGTCGTGGGTGGACAAATCGGTATTGATGTCGGCGAATAAAGCACCGGCAATATGTTGTTCTTCAAACTGCGAACGGCCTGCTTCTGGCTTGGCCAAGTCGGCGCTGCAATCGATGACGACCGCAGGGGTGGTTTTTAACGCTTGCACAGAAATCAAGGTGGTGAACATGGTTCAGTGGTCCTCAGCAGGTGAATCGGGAACAGC
>RFMX01000313.1 GCA_009927495.1 Betaproteobacteria bacterium | reverse complement strand
GACCAATTGGCTCAAATCTTTGTCGCCACTGGAGACCACCACGTTCATGCCTTGCTCGGCCGCCATGTGCGCCAAGGTGGCGATCACATCATCGGCCTCGACACCGGGCACATCCAAAAGCGGCCAACCCATGAGCCGCACCAAGCGGTGGATGGGCTCGATTTGGCTGCGCAAATCGTCTGGCATGGGCGAGCGGGTGGCTTTGTATTGCGGGTAAATGTCGTCGCGAAAGGTCGGGCCTTTGGCGTCGAACACACACACCGCATGGTGTGTGGGGTATTCACGGCGCAAACTGGTGAGCATATTGACCATGCCGCGAATCGCACCCGTGGCTTGGCTGTTCGGGTCATTGCGGTCCACACGCAAATCGGGCATGGCATGAAAGGCGCGGTACAAATAGCTGGAACCGTCGACCAGCAACAGGGTGGGTGTGTCTTGCATGGAAAGGATTGTGCCTACAATCCGCCATCTTCTCCCAGCAGCTGCTCAACTCACTACACCATGGCCGTTTTTACCGAAGTTTCTGAGCAGCAAGCCAGCGATTTATTGACCCAACTGTCGCTTGGCGAGTTGGTGTCGTTGGAAGGCATTAGCAGTGGCATTGAAAACACCAACTATTTTTTGACCTCCGACCAAGGCGAGTATGTGCTGACCTTGTTCGAGCGACTCAGCCGCGAGCAGCTACCCTTTTATTTGCACTTGATGAAGCATCTGGCGGACCAAGGCATCGCCGTGCCTGCACCCCAAGCCAATGCCCAAGGTGAGATATTGTTCAGCGTGGGGGGCAAACCAGCAGCTGTTGTCAATCGCTTGGCAGGCAGCTCGCAACTGGACCCCAGCCCTGCGCACTGCCACGCCATGGGTGCCAGCTTGGCGCAGATGCATCTGGCGGCGCGCAGTTACGAGCATCAACTACCCAATTTGCGCGGCCTAGCATGGTGGAACCAAACCGTTCCAACCATACTGCCCTTCCTAAGCCAGGCGCAAGCCACAACATTGCAGCATGAGTTGGCTTTTCAAAACCATGTTCAATCATCTTTTGCTTACACAGCTTTACCCAAAGGCGCTGTCCATGCGGACGCCTTTCGTAACAATGTGATGTTTGTTGAAGATCAGTTAAGTGGCGTTTTTGATTTTTATTTTGCAGGCGTGGACAGCTGGTTGTTTGATTTGGGCGTGTGCTTGAACGACTGGTGCATCGATTTGGCAAGCGGCGCTTTTGACACAGATCGGCTGTCTGCCATGTTGCAGGGCTATGAAGAAGTCCGTCCTCTGTCTGCTGCAGAGAGAGCGCTTTTCAACCCCATGCTACGAGCTGCAGCCTTGCGTTTTTGGATTTCCCGTCTGTGGGATTTTCATTTGCCCAGAGAGGCCAGCCTGCTGCAACCCCATGACCCTGGGCATTTTGAACGTGTGCTGCTCGAGCGTCTTCACAACCCTGTCACACTCTGATCTATGAAGCTTCAAATTGTTACTGCGCGTACCGGGGTGGCTTGGGTCAAAGAAGGTATTCGCACGTTTTGGCGTCAACCCTTGGCCCTGAGCGGTTTGTTTTTTGTTTTTCTAGGCTTGATATCACTGACTTCTTTGCTGCCCTATGTAGGCGCATTTGCCGGCTTGATCCTTTTGCCAACGATGTCACTGGGTTTGATGGCTGCGTCGCGTGAAGCCGTGCTTGGCAAATTCCCCATGCCCTCCGTTTTGTTCATTGGCTTTCGTGAAGGTCCAATGCAAACCCAACGGATGCTGCTGATTGGTTTTTGCTATGCCGTTTTGTTTTGCTTGATTTTGGCTTTATCGTCTTTGTTGGATGGTGGTGAATTTGCCCGTATGTATTTACTGGGGGCCGAAATTAATGAAACCATCGCCACTGACAGCCGTTTTCAAGATGCCGTGATGTTGTCACTGGTGTTGTATTTGCCGCTCTCGGCTTTGTTCTGGCACGCACCGGCATTGATTCATTGGCATAAACAACCCGTGGCAAAAAGTCTGTTTTTTAGCATCGTGGCCTGCGTCAGAAACTGGCGTGCCTTTACGCTGTTTGGTTTGACTTGGGCTTTGATTTTTGTCACCACCAGCCTGCTCTTGAGCGTCATCAGCATGCTGACGGACGATGGTCAACTCACTTTGATGCTGTTATTGCCCGCCATGTTGATGATGTCGGCGATGTTTTTCACATCCTGCTATTTCAGTTTCAGAGACTGTTTTTTCAGCGAACCAGTGTTGGCTTAAACCTGCGTCAATTTGGCCACCGACAGGGCTAACCACTTCACCCCATGGCGTGCAAATTTCACCTGCGCACGCGCATCTTCTCCAAGCCCCTCAACAGACACTACCGCACCCTCGCCAAATTTGGTGTGGAACACTTGCAAGCCAGCGCGTACCCATGCGTTGGGGCCACTGGCTTGGGGCGCAGCACGTTGCGGAATGCTGGGTTGCGTTTGGGTGTAATAACCGGCTCGGGTGTTGTCTGCATGACCAAAACCAGCTGGCCGCGAACCCCACATCGCAGGCGCTAAACCTGTTTGGGGCGTCAACCACTTCAAGGTGTGCTCTGGCATTTCATCAAAGAAACGGCTCTTGATGTTGTAGCGGGTTTGGCCATGCAACATGCGAGTTTGCGAATGGCTCAGGTACAGGCGTTTGCGTGCTCTGGTGATGGCCACATACATGAGGCGTCGTTCTTCTTCCAAACCTTCGAAGTCGCTCATGGCGTTTTCATGGGGGAACAAACCTTCTTCCAAACCGGTGATGAACACGCAATCGAATTCCAAACCTTTAGCCGCATGCACCGTCATGAGCTGCACCGCGTCTTGCCCTGCTTGGGCTTGGTTATCGCCCGACTCCAAAGCCGCATGGGTAAGGAAGGCCGCCAAGGGTGACAAGGTCTCACCCGTTTCTTCGTTGGGAGCGACTTCGCCTTTGGCTGCTTGCGCCGCGGCAAAGTCAGCTTGGCTTTGCATGGCCTCGTCAACGGGCAAAGCCACAGCGTCTTTGCCAAACCCTTCTTGGGTGACAAAACTCTCTGCCGCATTCACCAACTCTTGCAAGTTCTCCACCCTGTCAGCGCCTTCGCGCTCGGCCTGGTAGTGCTCGATCAGCTTGCTGTGGTCCAACACCATCTCGATGATTTGGCGCAGCGTTTGCCCCTGGGTTTGTTCGCGCAGCACATCGATCTTGGCGACAAAGGCCGAGATATTGGCCCCCGCTTTGCCGCCAATGGTGCTGACCGCGTCATGCAGCGGACAACCACTGGCACGGGCCGCGTCTTGCAACTGCTCGATGCTGCGCGCACCAATGCCGCGCGGCGGGAAATTCACCACCCGCAAAAAACTGGTGTCATCACGCGGGTTTTCCAATAAGCGCAAGTAGGCCAGCGCGTGTTTGATTTCAGCGCGTTCAAAAAACCGCAAACCACCATAGACCCTGTAGGGCATGGCGGCATTGAACAACGCAGTTTCAATCACCCGGCTTTGCGCGTTGCTGCGGTAGAGCACCGCCACTTCGCTGCGGAGGACACGCCTTTGCTGCCGTCGCCATCGCGCCCATCGCGCAACAATTGTTTGATCTCTTCCACCATCCAATTGGCCTCGGCCAAGTCACCGGTGGACTCCATCACCCGAACAGGTTCGCCTACGCCTTGGGTGGTGTGCAGGTTTTTGCCCAAACGGGTTTTGTTGTGTTGGATGAGCTCATTGGCCGTATCCAAGATGTGGCTGTGGCTGCGGTAGTTTTGCTCAAGCTTGATTTGATGGCGCACCTGGTACTCGCGCACAAAGTCAGCCATATTGCCCACGCGTGCACCGCGAAACGCGTAAATGCTTTGGTCGTCGTCCCCACGGCCAGCACTGAACTGCTGGGGCCACTGAGCAACTTGATCCAAGCGTATTGAAGTCGGTTGGTGTCTTGAAACTCGTCAATCAAGATATGGCTGAAGCGCTGTTGGTAGTGCTCGCGCAGTGCATCGTTGTCACGCAGTAACTCGTAACTGCGCAACATCAGTTCGCCAAAATCCACCACGCCTTCGCGCTGGCATTGGTCTTCATACAGTTGGTAAATCTCGACCTTTTGGCGTGTCTCGGCATCGCGCACTTGCACATCTTTGGGACGTTGGCCGTCCTCTTTGCAACCCGCAATGAACCACTGCAACTGTTTGGGTGGAAAGCGCTCATCGTCGATGTTGTATTGCTTAACCAAGCGCTTCACAGCCGAGAGTTGGTCTTGGGTGTCCAAAATTTGAAAGGCTTGTGGCAGGTTGGCCAACTTCCAATGCGCCCGTAAAAACCGATTGCACAGTCCATGGAAGGTGCCAATCCACATGCCACGCACATTCACTGGCAGCATGGCGCCAAACGGGTGAGCATTTCTTTGGCTGCCTTGTTGGTGAAGGTCACGGCCATCAAACTGCCCGGGCTGGCTTGCCGTGTTTGAAGCAGCCACGCGATGCGGGTGGTGAGCACCGGGTTTTGCCAGAACCAGCACCTGCCAAGATGAGGGCGTGCTCGGCAGGCAAGGTGACAGCGGCGAGTTGTTCGTCGTTCAAACCCTCGAGCAAAGGGCTGTGTTGAGAAGAAAGCATGCGTTGATTGTAGGCAGAGGCTGTTTGGATTCTGCGTAGAATCAATCACCGAGCCCAAGAATCTTGCTGCTCGGTTCACACAGCCTTAACCGACCAAGCCCCAAGCGCTCAATCCTTTCAATTTTTGGAGCTTGGACCGTGGAAATATTCGATTACGACAATATTCTGTTACTCCCCCGCAAATGCCGGGTGGAAAGCCGCTCAGAGTGCGACACCAGCGTCACCTTAGGCAGCCATACTTTCCGTTTGCCGGTGGTACCCGCCAACATGAAAACCGTGGTGGACGAAAGCATTTGCTTGTGGATGGCGCAACACAAGTACTTTTACGTGATGCACCGCTTCGATTTGGACAATGTGAAGTTTGTGAAAGACATGCACGCCAAAGGCGTTTACGCCTCTATTTCACTTGGGCGTGAAAGCGCCCGACCGCGCCACGGTCGACACACTGGCGGCAGCCGGTTTGACGCCCGAGTACATCACCATCGACATCGCCCATGGACACGCTGACAGCGTGCGCGACATGATTGCCTACATCAAGGCCAAGTTGCCCCACAGCTTTGTGATTGCGGGCAATGTGGCCACACCCGAAGCGGTGATCGATTTGGAAAACTGGGGCGCGGACGCCACCAAGGTGGCGTGGGTCCCGGCAAGGTCTGCATCACCAAACTCAAAACCGGTTTTGGCACCGGCGGCTGGCAGTTGTCAGCGCTCAAGTGGTGTGCGCGTGTGGCCACCAAGCCCATCATCGCCGATGGCGGTATTCGCAGCCACGGCGACATCGCCAAGAGCATCCGCTTTGGTGCATCCATGGTGATGATCGGCTCGCTGTTTGCAGGCCATGAAGAGTCGCCCGGCAAAACCGTCGAGGTGGACGGTGAGATGTTCAAGGAATACTACGGCTCGGCCTCGGACTTCAACAAGGGCGAGTACAAGCATGTGGAAGGCAAACGCATTTTGGAGCCCATCAAAGGCAAGCTGGCCGACACCCTGATCGAGATGGAACAGGACGTGCAAAGCTCCATTTCCTATGCGGGTGGCACCAAGCTGATGGACGTGCGCAAAGTCAACTATGTCATCTTGGGTGGCGACAATGCTGGCGAACACCTGCTGATGTAAGCTCATAGCCATGACCCAACTTAAAGCCCCCGAACTCCTCTTGCCTGCGGGCTCGCTCGACAAGATGCGCGCCGCTTACGACTTTGGTGCCGACGCTGTTTACGCAGGACAACCCCGCTACAGCTTGCGTGCGCGCAACAACGAGTTCCGCTTAGAGCAAATTGGCATAGGCATCGCCGAAGCCCATGCGCGTGGCAAGAAGTTTTTCGTCACCAGCAATTTGCTACCGCACAACGACAAGGTGCGCACCTATATGCGCGACATCGAACCTGTGATTGCCATGAAGCCCGATGGCCTGATCATGGCCGACCCCGGTCTCATCATGATGGTGCGTGAAAAGTGGCCCGAGGTACCCATTCATCTCTCGGTTCAAGCCAACACGGTGAACTGGGCTGCGGTGAAGTTTTGGCAACAAGTGGGCGTCACCCGCATCATCTTGTCGCGTGAACTCTCATTGGACGAGATTGAAAAAATCCGCCAAGAATGTCCCGACATGGAACTCGAGGTGTTTGTGCATGGCGCTTTGTGCATAGCCTACTCTGGTAGATGTTTGTTGTCGGGTTACTTCAACCGACGCGACCCCAACCAAGGCACTTGCACCAACGCCTGTCGTTGGAGTTACAGCACCCAAGCCAGTACCAGCAACCCCAACACCGGCGAAGCCATGGCCATCCCCATGGAAGCCGACTTCGATTTCGCCAAGTCACAGCAAGAAGCTGAGCAAAGCTTTTCAGCCTGTGGCGATGGCGTGCGCCACCCGGCTGCTGACAATATTTATTTGCTGGAAGACAAAGGCCGCCCTGGTCAACTCATGCCCATCATGGAAGACGAGCACGGCACTTACATCATGAACAGCAAAGACTTGCGTGCGGTGGAGTATGTCGAGCGCCTAGCCAAAATCGGTGTGGATTC
>RFMX01000419.1 GCA_009927495.1 Betaproteobacteria bacterium | reverse complement strand
TTGAATCAAGTCAAGGAACTGCAAGCCACGGTTGGTGTATTTCTTGGCAATCGAGATGACCAAACGTAAGTTGGCTTCGATCATCTCTTTCTTGGCGTTACGCGAAGCGCGTTCGCCTTCGTTCATGCGTTTGTTGATGTCCTTGAGTTCAGCCAAAGGAACCACCACCCGGGTTTGGATGTCGGTGAGTTTTTGCTGCAACTCTTGGATTGCAGGAATATTGCGGGTCATGGTGACTGACCATGGTTTGGCCGCTGCCGACTGCTTTTCGACCCACTTGAGGTTCAACAAATTGAGGGGGAACTCTTTGATGAACATGTCTTGTGGCATACCGCAGCGGTCCACGATGATGCGGCGCAGTTCGCGTTCCTTCTTGCGTACATCATCGACTTGTGAGCGCACCAAGTCGCACAGTTTTTCAATCGTACGGGCGGTAAAACGCACGGTCATCAGCTCTTCACTGATGGATTTTTGGATCTTCAAATAGGTGGGTGAGCCGTAGCCTTCTTTGTCAAATGCTTTGCGCATTTTTTCAAACAAGGTCTGCACACGTTCAAAGCGGGTGAGGGCTTCGGCTTTGAGTTCTTCGAGTTTTTTGGTCAGGGCCTTGGAGCCGCCTTTGCCGTCGTCGTCATCGGAGTCATCGAATTCATCGAAGTCTTCTTCGGCCACATAGTCATCGGCTTCGTTGGCATTGCTAAAGCCGTCAACGATGGTGGAGATGACCACCTTGCCTTCGCGGATATCTTCGGCCATGCGCAAGATTTCAGCGACCGTGGCTGGGGATGCGCTGATGGCTTCCATCATCGCCATCAGGCCGCCTTCGATGCGCTTGGCAATTTCAATTTCACCTTCGCGGGTCAGCAGCTCCACAGTACCCATTTCACGCATGTACATACGCACAGGGTCGGTGGTGCGGCCAAATTCGCTGTCCACGGTGGACAAGGCGGCTTCGGCTTCCTCTTCGGCTTCTTCTTCACTGGCCACGGTCGGGCCGGTGTTGGTGATGAGCAAGGTTTCAGCGTCGGGGGTTTGTTCGTATACCTGCACACCCATGTCGTTCAACATGGTGATCACCACTTCCATGGTTTCTGCATCGACCAATTTGTCGGGCAAGTGGTCGGAGATTTCGCCGTGGGTCAGGTAACCACGGGTTTTGCCCAGTTTAATCAGGGTTTTCA
>RFMX01000001.1 GCA_009927495.1 Betaproteobacteria bacterium | reverse complement strand
GGCTGCACCCAAGGCTTGAACTTCCTTGGGGCTGAGGTATTTCACAATTTCTGCGGCTTGTTCCTCGCCGAGCAAAAGCATCAACACCGCAGCGCGTTGGGTGGACGTCATGGCTGCCATCTCGTTGCGCAGCTCGGGGGTCCATTGAATCGTATCGTTATCAGCCATGTTATTTCCTTGGTTCCTTCATGTTCATCAAGGCTCGTATCATGATTCGATCATGCCGCGCATGACACCTGCCACACGGCCAGAGTTGTCAGCCACGATCATGCGAATCAAGGCGACTTTATCGTCATACGAGTTGGCATTGTTAAGCAAATCGGCTGGTATAGCTTGCTTCTTGGGTTTAAGGTTACCCATACGCGCCTTCAGGTCTTCCAAAGTTTCTCCCTCAGCCAGTTCAACGTCGGTGGGTCCTTCTGGTTCTTCGCTGGCAGCCGCAAGGCGTTCGGCTTCGCGGGCTGCCTCTTCTTCGGCCATTTGCACGGATTCTGCAGCAGAAGCTTCCTCGGCCATTTGCAACTGCATGAGTTCTTCTTCTTTGGCTTTGCGCACTTTCTCTTCGGCCTCTTCACGGGCCAAGCGTTCTTGGGTGGCACGTACCGCGGCTTCGGCCTCGGCCGCAGCAATGCGCTCGGTACGCATTTTTTCTGCGCTGGCAGCTTCCGCTGACGCGGCAGCCAAGGCAGCAGCAGCCAAACTTGCGGGGTCAATTTCAGGCTTGTTGAGTTTCTTGATCATGGGGCGAACCACGAACAACAAGAAGGTAATGAACAACAACGCCACCACACCACTGTTGGCCAAGGAAGCCAACGATTCGTCTTTGTACCAAGGCACAGCATCGGGGTCGACGGGCGGCTCAAAGCGGGTTGCCACCACAGTGACCACATCGCCGCGTTTGTCATTGAAGCCCACAGCGCCACGCACCAGCTGGTTTAAGCGGTCAAGCTCTTCTTGTGTATAGGGAATCGTGGTGGGCGCCGCAGAGCCATCGGCGGGTTTTTCAACCTTGGTGCCTGCAGGAATGGGGCGTTCGTTGATCAACACACCCACGCCCAGCTTTTGGACATTGCCCATGGCGCTCTTGGTGTGGCGAACCGCACGGTCGAGTTCATAGTTTTTGGTCGAACGTGCAACCACTTGCACACCTTTTTCACTGACACCTTTGTTGGGGTCAGCGACAGCAGTTTCTGATGAAGCAGGGTTTTGTGGAGGGTTAGGCGGCGTGTTTGAGAGTGAGCCTGGCACACCAATCGCATCTTTGAAAGAGTTGCGATCTTCCACATACAACTCGGAACGGGTCTTAGGACCTTTGTCGCGTTGGTCAAAGTCTTCAGTGGTGATTTCTTCTTGGGTGAAATCCAGTTGCAAGCTCACCTGAGCGCTGACATTGGCCTCGCCAACGATGGGGGCGAGCAATTGAATCAAACGGGTACGGTAGAGGTCTTCCATTTGTTGCTTTTGTTGCAACTGAGCACCGGTCAGACCCAAAGGCGCTTCACCTAGCAT
>RFMX01000002.1 GCA_009927495.1 Betaproteobacteria bacterium | reverse complement strand
GGTGAAAGGCTCCAAACCACGGTTGACCATCAGCACCGCCGAGGGCTTGTGCTGGCTGAGTTGAATCGCTTCGTCCAACAAAGGTTTGTAGGGCACAACCTTGCCGCCGCGAGAGCCTGCATCGGCGCTGATGACCAATTTGGGCGTGGCGTCATCGATGCGGGACGCCAATGCATGCGCGGCAAAACCGCCAAACACCACCGAGTGGATGGCGCCAATGCGCACACAGGCCAGCATGGCAAACGCCGCCTCGGCGATCATGGGCATGTAAATCAGCACCCTGTCGCCCTTGCCCACGCCCAAGCTTTTCAGAATGGCCGCCATGCGCTGCACCTCGACACACAGTTGGGCAAAGCTGTAGGTGACCTCGGTATGGGTTTCGGTAGAGACATGAATGAGCGCAGGTTTGTCGGCGTGCTGGGCCAAATGGCGGTCCACCGCGTTGTGGCACAAATTGGTTTTACCCCCCAAGTACCAGTTGGCAAAGGGCGGATCAGCGTAGTCGCAAATTTGAGTAGGCGCTTGGTGCCAATCAATCAACTTGGCCTGCTCACCCCAAAAACCATCGCGGTCGTCCAAGGACCGGCGGTAAAACGCTTGGTAATCGCTCATTCAGTCTCCCCTTATGGGTTCTTTTTATTTGATCAAGGCTTGGACATCTTTGAACAGCGGGTGTTCTGCGGTTTGCAGCCATTCGAACAACACCATCTCAGTGGTCACCAACTCAATGCCAGCACCAGCCAAGCGATCGAAAGCGGCGTCGCGGTTGCGCTCGGTGCGAGAACTGCAGGCATCGGTCACCACCCACACCTCAAATTCGTCTTCGAGCAAGTCCAATGCAGTCTGCAACAAACACACATGCGCCTCGATACCAGCCAACAGCACGGTACTGCGGCCAGCAGCAGGGGACGCGGGTTTTTGCAAATGCTTGGGCAAGCTACGGGCATTGCCTTGAGGCGGTTTGGCGGATGCGGCGGGCCGCAAAAGCTCAATCAAACCTTGCTCGCAGGCGCTGAACTGCACTTTGGCCAAGGTTTGCGTGCACATTGCTTTCATGGCGGCGGGCAAGCTACCCAATTTCGAGGGGTTTTGCTCGGTTCCCCACACAGGCACGCACAGCAACTGTGCGGCTTGGGCCAGTCGCATGGCGTTGTCCACGCAGGCTTGGCCCTCGAACATGGCGGGCAGCAGCCTGTCTTGGTAATCGATCAACACCAGTTGGCTGTCGTCTACGTCTATCAGCATGGCTTAAATCCTCACCACCACACGACCGCGCACCTGCCCCGCCATCAGCGCTTGGGCTTTGTCGGCAGCGTGGTCCAGGTCCACCTCTTCGATCATGCTGTCCAGCTTGGCGATGTCCAAATCGGTGGCCAAACGGTCCCAGGCTTGCTGGCGCAGCGCCAAAGGCGCCATCACCGAATCCACGCCGATCAAGCGCACATTGCGCAAAATGAACGGCATGACGGTGGTCGGCAGATCGAACCCTTGCGCCAAACCACAAGCCGCCACCGCACCGCCATAACGGGTTTGTGCCAAGGCATTGGCCAAGGTGTGCGAACCCACCGCGTCCACCACGCCAGCCCAGCGTTCTTTTTGGAGTGGCTTGCCAGCCGCAGACAACTCGGCACGGTCGATCAAGCTTTGCGCACCCAAGCCTTTCAGATAGGCTTCTTCAGATGTTTTGCCGGTGGCGGCCACCACTTGGTAGCCCAGTTTGGCCAATAAGGCAATCGCCACACTGCCCACACCGCCGGTGGCACCGGTCACCAAAATCTCGCCGCTGCCGGGCTTGACGCCTTGCTGCTCCAAGGCCATGACGCACAACATGGCGGTGTAACCCGCGGTGCCAATCGCCATGGCTTGGCGAGGGGTGAACGCTTTTGGCAATTTCACCAGCCAATCGCCTTTGAGGCGGGCTTGCTCGGCCAGACAGCCCCAATGGGTTTCGCCCACGCCCCAGCCGTTGTGCACAAAGCTGTCGCCAGCTTTCCAGTTCGGGTGGCTGGATGACATGACGGTGCCCGCACCGTCAATGCCCGCCACCATGGGCCAAACCCGCACCACCGGGCTTTTGTTGGTGATGGCCAGGCCGTCTTTGTAGTTCAGGGTGGAATACGCCACCTTTACATGGACATCGCCTTCAGGCAGGCGACATTCGTCCACAGACTGGACGGATGCTTGGAAGGTGGGTTCTTTTTCGAGTAACAGTGCGCGGAACATAAAACTCCTAGGGTGAATCGGTCAGTAAACGCCTGATTGTGCGTCAGGAAACCCCTTGGTTGACGCGGTTATGATGCTT
>RFMX01000003.1 GCA_009927495.1 Betaproteobacteria bacterium | reverse complement strand
CTGGGCGGCTCTTGGGCGAGCGCTGTGTCAAAGCCTTAGGCATACAGCCTGAAGACGCTCAAGCTATGGCAAAGCCGCCATCGTGGGCGAGGCGGGTGAGTTGGAACACGCCGCCGCCATTCTTCATCCCAAGTTGGGTGCACCTTTGCGCAAAGCGGTGAGCAAGGGTGCAGCGCTGGTGCCTTCCGCCAAAAAGCAAGGCACATTGGGAACTGCAATTGATGTGCCCTTGGGCCACAAAGACGCAGCCTTTGTGCGCAGCCACTTTGATGCGATGGAGGCACGTGTCAACGATGCACCTCGCGCCAATGAAATCGTGGTCGCCGTGGTGGTGACCGACAGTGGCAGACCCCACCCACGCATAGGCGGTTTACAAGTGTATGAAATCACCGGCACCGATGGTTTGCGTTAACGATTGGAGAGCTTCACCATGTCTCATATAACCCCCGCAGCGGATTCAGCGCTCATCGTGGTCGATGTGCAAAATGGTTTTTGCGATGGCGGCAATTTAGCGGTAGCTGGTGGCGCACAGGTCGTGCCCATCATCAATCGCATAGCACGGGCTTTTGCCAATATCGTCATTACCCAAGATTGGCACCCTGCAGGCCATGCCTCGTTTGCCAGCGCTCACAGCGGTAAAGCCGCGTTTGAAACCACAAACATGTTTTATGGCACGCAGGTCTTATGGCCTGACCATTGCGTACAAGGCACGCATGATGCTGCTTTGCATGCGGACTTGCATTTGCCCACGGCACAACTCATCATCCGAAAAGGTTTTCACGAAGGCATCGACAGCTACTCGGCCTTCATGGAAGCTGATCGCAAAACCCAAACTGGCTTGGAAGCGTACCTAAAGCAACGCGGCATCCGCAGTGTGTATGTGGTGGGCTTGGCCACCGATTTTTGCGTGGCTTGGACCGCTTTGGACGCACGTTCTGCTGGCTTTGATACCTCTGTCATTGAAGACGCTTGTCGAGCCATCGACATGAACGGTTCGCTGGCTGCGGCTTGGGCGCAAATGCAAGCGCAGGGTATCCAGCGTTTGCAGTCTGCCGATTTGCAGCTGCCTTAAGTCACACCGCGCGATGAAAGCAGTGGCCGCGCACAAATACCCTACGGTGACATTGACCGTGAATGGGAAGACCCAAACCACTGCCTTGACCCGCCATACCTCGGTGTTGCATCACCTGCGCAACGATTTAGGGCTGAATGGCCCCAAGTTTGGTTGTGGCTTGGGTCAGTGTGGCGCTTGCACCGTCTTGGTCGATGGTGTGCCTGCACGTTCTTGTGTCATACCTGCGATTGAAATGCAAGACAGGGGGATTACCACCTTGGAGGGTTTGGGCAACGCCAGCAAACCCCATTCAGTGCAACAGGCTTTCATTGACACCCAAGCCGCACAGTGCGGCTACTGTTTGAACGGCATGGTGATGATGACGGTGGCGTTGTTAGAACGGCATCCTCAGCCCCATGAGGATCAGATCAAGGCTGCCTTGTCTGGAAATTTGTGCCGTTGCGGGACCCATGTGGAAATCATCGCTGCTGTTCACCGAGCAGCTGCTTTGATGTCGCCAAACGCTGCGAACAGGTCTGCCTGATGCGCGCACTTTGGGTCAAGCAACGCAGCGATATCTTCAATGCCCGTGGTGTGCTGTTGGTGCTGCGTTCGCCGCTGCCACAACCCGCGCCTGTGGTGGGCCAGCCCACGTTTGTCGCAAGCCACCCCAGTGAAGGCGATGAGTGCCTGCTGGCTGTTTGGGACGATGGCAGTGTCACCGCGTTACACGGCCATGTGGATTTAGGCACGGGATTGCGAACTGCCTTAGCGCAACTGGTGGCTGAAGAG
>RFMX01000397.1 GCA_009927495.1 Betaproteobacteria bacterium | reverse complement strand
GGTTGGTGTAAAAACTTCAAGCTGAATAAATCTGCCGCCTAAGTTCTGTACCCCAGCAGCAGCCCTCTGCGGTTGGGGGTTGCCGTGATATTGAATATTTAGTTAACCCCTATATAAAAATACAATTTAGATTCATTAATTACATATTGACTATATAAAGTGTCAACTTATCATGACACATGGTCTTTTTTGAATTCTCTTGTTTTCACTCATACGCCAATCAGCAGGGGGTATCCATGTTTAATCGTCTCGGCAAAGCTTGTTCTCTAATTGGTATTCCCCTGCGTTCTTGTTTTTGGATCAGCATGGTCTTTTTGTTGACCGCTTGCGAGGGGCCTACATCGGTACAGCGCGGTTACCGCGGCACCAGCATGCTGCAAATTTACCAACCCAGTGTGCTGGCTGCCAACGCAGCCATTCACGAAATACCCGAGCCTGAACCAGTAGACCCGCCGGAACCCGATGGACCCAAGCTCAAAGACCTTTATGAAAATATCCAAGTCTTGAACGACCTCTCTCCCCTGGAGTTTTCCCGCATCATGGCCGCCATGGCTACGTGGGTAGCACCTGATGAAGGTTGCAAGTACTGCCACAACACCAAAAACCTAGCCTCTGACGAGAAATACACCAAAGTGGTGGCAAGGCGCATGTTGCAAATGACGCGCAACTTGAACAACCAGTGGAAAACCCATGTGAAAGAAACGGGTGTGACCTGCTGGACCTGCCACCGAGGACAAGCCGTGCCCAGCGGCGACTGGTTTAAGAACCCGGGTTTGCCGCACTCACAAGGCAATATGCTGGGTGACAAAGCGGGGCAAAACACGCCCACTATGTCCGAAGTGGCTAACTCCTCCTTGCCTTTCAACCCCTTAAGCACTTACTTGGTCAATGGGGATTTCAACATTCGTGTTCAGGGAACACAGGCGTTGGCGGGTGAAAACCGCCGCTCCATTAAACAAGCAGAGCACAGTTATGGGCTGATGATGTACATGTCCACATCGCTGGGCGTCAATTGCACTTATTGCCACAACACCCGCGCCATGGGTGACTGGAGTGTCAGCACCCCACAACGTGTGACGGCTTGGCATGGCATCCGCATGGTGCGCGATATCAACACCAATTACCTCACCGAATTAGCCCCTTTGTTCCCACCCTACCGTTTAAGCGAAGAAGGGGATTTCCCGAAGGTGGGTTGCGCCACCTGCCACAAAGGGGCATACAAACCGATGTATGGTGTCAGCATGTTGCCCGACTACCCTGAACTTGCCAAAAACATCATTTATGAGACTTCCACCGTTCCCGCCAATTTGGCTGCTGCTCAAAAAACACCTTAGTTTGGTCCTTTGCAGCCTAGGCTGTCTGCTTTTCTTACCTACTGCTTGGGGCTTGGACCCACTCCCTGTGAAGGGGTCCATTGTGCGGATGTCGGACATGGCGCCCATCAGCATGGCGCAATTGGCGCAAGCAGTTAGGGTTTCGGATGTCGCTGTGCTTGGCGAAGTCCACGATAACCCGCGACACCACCAACTGCGTGGCGAGTTACTGCGTCAATTACCTGCTGCGAGTAAAACTGTGGTGGCTGAACATTTAAGCTGGCGCCTGCGTTTCAAGGAGGGTGGCGAGTTATTGACAAACTTGGAAGCCGCTGGGTTTGACGATGAAGGCTGGGGTTGGCCTTTACACCAAGCTTTGTTTGAAGCGGTCACTGCGATGCAGATGCCACTGGTGGGTGGCAATTTACCCGGCGAATCCATCAAAGAAGTGTTCATAACACGCGGTCAAAGCCTGCCTGAACCCGTGCGTACCCTGTTGGCTAAAGCCCCTTTTGACGAGCAACAACGCAAAGCCATGAATGAAGAAATCGACCAAGGGCATTGCGGCGCCATGCCAGCCAGCATGTTCGAGGGAATGGCCGCGGTGCAACGCGGACGGGATGCTGCCATGGCCGAAGTTGCACTCGCGCACCTGCCAAGCATTGTGGTGGCGGGCAATGGACATGCTTGGAAGCACTTGGGTGTGCCTTTTGTTGTGAACAAAGCTGTACCCCAGCTGCGCAGCGTGAGTGTGCTGTTCATGGAATGGGACGATTCACGGCCCAAACCAGAAAAACAGGCATTTTTGGCTGAATTGGCGCCCCAATCGGACTATGTGTGGCTCACGCCACCGCAAGCCAGAGAAGACCCTTGTGCGAAGTTAAACAAAAAATGAATACTTTGTGTGGATAAAAATACAAAAAATTTACAAAAATTCACTATTTAAATACTAATTAAAGGCGTTTATCGATTAATATTTGAGTACTTTAATTCGCATCGCAGATTGATGAGACCCATCGTACTCAAGGAAATCAGGTCCTTACAGACCATCAAAACGCCCAGCCGGCAAGACGACGGCTGCGTGTTGGGTTTCGCTTGGGGACCTCTGCACGCGATGTCAGCTGCTTGCCAGCGCCAAGATCCGCGCCGTGTGAAGCACCCGCCCCTGCGCTTTGACAAGGGTGTGGCGGTCGACCGCTTTGCTTAACCTTGCATCAGCGCATCCAGTTTTCGCGCATCGGCGCAAAAAGCGCGAATGCCCTCGGCCAGCTTGTCACTGGCCATGGCGTCTTCATTCAAAGCAAAACGAAACTGCGCTTCGTTCAGGGTTTGCCGTTCAATGGGCATTGCTTGCGCTAGCGCCACACTGAGGCTGGCTGAGAGCGGCGCGGTCTGCGCCTGCAACTGCGCCAGCAACTCAGGCGCAATGGTGAGCAAATCGCAACCCGCCAAGGCAGTGATTTGCCCTGTGTTGCGAAAACTCGCCCCCATCACCTCGGTCGCTACACCATGCTGCTTGTAGTAGTTGTAAATCTGGCGAACGCTTTGCACGCCTGGGTCATTCGCTCCCGCACGCTCTGCCTCGTTCCACGCCGCACCCGCCGCTTTTTTATGCCAGTCGTAAATACGCCCAACAAAAGGTGAAATGAGCTTCACCCCCGCTTGGGCGCAAGCCACGGCCTGAGCAAACGCAAACAACAAAGTGAGGTTGGTGTGAATACCTTCACGCTCTAGCACCTGGGCAGCTTGTATGCCCTCCCAGGTCGCGGCGATTTTGATGAGCACCCGCTTTTGCGTGTCTATGCCCTGCGCTTGGTACAACTGGGTAATGCGTCTGGCCCGTGCCAGGGTGGCATCGGTGTCAAAGCTCAAACGGGCATCGACTTCGGTGGACACACGCCCAGGCAGCAAGGACAACAGCTCCACGCCAAAACGTACCAGCAGACGGTCCATGGTTTCATCCAGCGCCGCTTGCGGATGCTGCGCCAAAGTCTCGTCCAACAAAGAACGGTAGAGCGGCATTTGCACGGCTTTGAGGATGAGCGAGGGATTGGTGGTGGCATCGGTGGGCTGAAATTGGGCGATTTGCTTAAAGTCGCCGGTGTCTGCCACCACGGTGGTGAATTGCTTTAAAGCATCGAGTTGGTTCATCGCGGCATTATCTCTTTCAAGCCTGTTGTGTCGTTGACTTCACCCTGAGCAGCAATACCGCTACAGTCTGACTTATGAAAAATATTTTGGTCTTAGGTGGAAGCGGTTTTGTGGGTCGCCATGTGTGCGAGGCTTTGAACCGCGCAGGCGTTCACACCACAGTGCCCACACGTCGCTTGCCAGCGCGTTCGGTGCAAATGCTGCCCATGGTGTCGGTGGTTCAAGCCGATGTACACGACCCCGCGCAATTGGCCGCCTTGCTGCCCGGACATGATGCGGTGATTAATCTGATTGCCATCTTGCATGGCAGCGAAGCGCAATTTGACAAAGCCCATGTGCAACTGCCCACGCTGTTGGTCAAAGCGTGTTTGGCTGCCGGCGTCAAACGACTGGTGCATATCAGCGCTTTGGGTGCCGATTTGAATGCACCCTCCATGTACCAACGCAGCAAAGCACGCGGTGAGCACGTTTTGCAAGACCATGTGGCCCAAGGTTTGGCTTTGACGGTGCTTCGCCCCAGCGTGATCTTTGGTGAAGACGATGCCTTCATCAATCTGTTTGCCAAATTGCAAGCCTTGGCGCCTGTGGTGCCGCTGGCCGGTGCGCACACCCGATTTCAACCGGTATGGGTGTGCGATGTCGCGCAAGCCTTGCTGTATGCATTGCAAAACACCAGCACAGTAGGCCATACCTATGAGTTGGCAGGGCCGCAAATCTTCACCTTGCAGCAATTGGTTGAACACGCTGGTGTATGGGCACAGCACCCGCGCTGGGTCATTCCTTTGCCAAACGCGCTGGCCTATGCCCAAGCATGGCTGATGGAACACCTGCCAGGCCCCACATTGATGAGCCGAGACAACGTGGCTTCTATGCAAGTGGACAACATCTTGCGTGGTCAAGCACTGGGCTTGGCCGCCCTGGGTGTGCCCAAACCCGCGACCCTGGCCAGCGTCTTTCCTTTGCTTTGAGTCCTATGCAGACTTATCTGGTCGGTGGTGCGGTACGCGATGCGTTGTTGGGTATACAG
>RFMX01000331.1 GCA_009927495.1 Betaproteobacteria bacterium | reverse complement strand
ATACCTCATTGGCCATATCAACGTGATGTTCACAAGCTAGGGCTTAAAGCCGCCGCTTGTTTGGACAGCACGTGCAACTGCAAATGGGTTTGCAGTTCTTGAGGCTGCACGGGTTTGGGAATAAAGGCATCAACACCCACGATGGCTGCGTTGTCCCGTGCTTCTTTGTACACGTCTGCACTCAGCACAATCACAGGTATTTTGGATTTTTCATTCGGCAGCGCGCGTATATGGCGTGTGGCTGTTAATCCGTCCATCACCGGCATGTGTATGTCCATGAGCACCACATCAAAGTCTTGTTCTTGCAAGGCTTGCAAGGCCAATTCGCCGTTTTCACAAAACGTGGCTACATGGCCCATGCGTTGCAATAAAAAAGCCAGAAATTTTTGATTCACAGGATGGTCTTCGGCCACCAGAACCCGTAGGCTGATATTTTGGAGATGGGTGATGTGCTCGGTTGGCGTGATGTCTGCGGTGGCAACAGGCGTGTAAGCCACCAAGGGCAGCTTGACCAAAAACGTTGAACCTTGACCCAATTGGCTTTGCACCTGTATTTCTCCCTCCAGTAGGCGTGCCAAACCCATGGAAATTTCCAACCCCAAACCCACACCCGAGAATTGGCGTGACAAACCCGAGTCCACTTGGTAAAAGCGCTGAAACAATTTGCCCAGAGAGTCTTCATGCAGGCCTATGCCAGTGTCCGCGACTTCAAACGCAAAAAAAGACTGGCCCGAAGCGTCGGAGCTGGTTTGAAATTGCAGACGAACATGGCCTTTCTCAGTGAACTTGATGGCGTTGTTCAAAAGGTTGAGCAAGATCTGGCGCAGCCGAGTGCCATCGGATTTCACCCAAAAAGACTGTGCAGGTATGTCCATCAGCAGAAAGTCCAGTTGTTTTTGGACCGCCAACGGCAGCATGATGGTGTGAACGTCCATCAAGACAGCGCGTAAATCCACTTCTTCTGCTTGTATGCGCATCTTGCCGGACTCCAGCGCAGATGCGTCCAAAATATCGTTAAGCAACTTTAAGAAATGCCCTGCTGAATTGTTCACGGTCTGGATGAGATCGGCTTGTTGCGGACTGAGTGGCGTGGTAGCCAGCACACTCAAAATACCCATGATGCCGTTAAAAGGTGTGCGTAATTCATGGCTCATATTGGCCAAGAACAGGCTTTTGCCACGGCTGGCCGCTTCGGCTTCTTGCTGCGCCAAACGCAGTTGGTCGTTGAGCGCGGTGAGCGCGGCCTTTTCTGCTTGTTGCAAACGGTGACGCCGCAACAAACCGAAGGCCGTGGCCATCAGAAAAACCAGCTGCCCCAAAGTAAGCAAAGTGATTTGATGGTTTTGTGCCAACAAATCCGTATTTTGTTGTTCCATCAAGATGGAAGCCATCAAGTCTGCGGATGTTCCTATCGAATGGCTCTCCGCTTCAAAGTCGGCCATGTCTTGGCGCAGTTCGCGCAATGGGGTATCACGGTTGTCTGATGGGTTGAGTTCTTTTTGGGCTCTTAATACAAATTCGTGGATTTTTTCAACATAGGCTATGTTGTCCGGGTTCTTGAACATAAAGGCAGAGCCGGGCGAATCGCGAACAATGTCCACTTTGCTTGACAACAAATCCAAATGCATTTGCAAAACGTCCTTGGGTAAAGGTTGTTTTCCATCCAGATGCAGTGCCAAGGATTGCTGAAAGCGCAAAAATTCTCGGTCAAGTAAAAACGCAGGTGCGGTCAGCGAGTCCACGCGTAAATTGCTGATTTCCAGCAGGGCTTGGCGCTGAAAAAACTCGAATGTCAACAGCACCACCATGGCCAAACCCACCACGGCAGTGACCCCAAACAACCTGATGCTGTAAGGCCAAGCGTTTAAACGCTTCCACATGGCACTGCGCTTATTCAACAATCAGTGCTTTGAGTTGCCATACGGATCGCTGGTAATACAACACAGTCTGTAACTCTTTTTTGCTGTCGTAGGGGTAGACGATGAAAAGCGGCCCTTTGTTTTTAGCGTCCATTTGCTTACCGTTGATCGAATGCGCCAAGATGACATCAAAGTTGGTTGCATCGCTGGCAGGTATTTTGGCTTTGTAATCATCCAAGGCCACGGCGACGATTTGTTGGCCTTTGCCTTTCACTTGGGCGGTGGCCAGCACATCACGGACCAAGGGGCCGGTGAAGGTCACCGGTTCTTTAAACCAAGGTGTGTGTGTGGTGAAAGTTGTTGCGGGAGTTGTTTCAAACTGGCCAAATCCAGTTCTGCCACCAAGCGTTGGGGGCTGGTTTTGTCGGCTGTTTTTTCAAACAACTTCAGAACTTTGTCTTGTGGCAGTGGCGGTTTGGACTGTGCTTGCAGCCCCAGCGACAGCAACGACAGTGCGATGGCGAAAATCAACTTTAAATGCATGCTTTTCAACTCTATGAACAGGTTTGATTAATTAAAAAAGCAAAGAAATTCACTTTTTAAAGAATGCTATATCAATAAATATACTTATAACCGCTTTAAAAGTATTAAATTTTGACATCCAGTCAAATTGAAACTTTAAATGGTAATTAATTTAAATGAATGAATACTTAAATATATATCTAATTACCAACACTTAAGCGCTTTTTTTCGACGACACCACGATACCGCCGGCAATCAATACAAACGCAGCACCGTGGTACAGGTGGGGCGCGTCTCCCAACAGCACAGTAGACATGACTGCTGCAAACAAGGGCGTTAGGTTGGCAAAAAACCCTGCGATATTGGGACCCACGCGCTGAATACCCAAACCCCAGCTGCGGTAGGCCAGCAGGGCAGGCCCCAGCGCTACGTAAAGAAGTGCAGCGTAAAGCGGCCAGCCCCACTCTATGTGCGGGTTGCTGCTGTAGTGCCATTCCAAGGCGGTTGACAGGCCACACCAAAGCAAACCAAACACCATTTGCGCCATTAAAAAGTTGACCCAATTGCTGCGAATCTCAGGTGGATCTTGGGGTTGCGACAGCAGCCAGCTGTACAGCGCCCAACACAGTACCGCAATCAGCACATACACATCGCCAATCACCAGTTCCACGCGCAGCAAGGTTTGCCAGTCGCCCCGCCCGAGCACACTCAGAACACCGGCAATGGACATGACTGCCCCCAGCAACTGGCGGCGGGTGATGGGCTGCTTAAACCATAACGCGCCCATGGCCAGCATGAACACCGGCACGCTGGACGCCACCAAGGTGACATTGATGGGCGTGGAGGTGTGCAGGGCTAAGTACTGAAAGCTGTTGTAGCAACCCACCCCTAACAGGCTGAGCAGCGCATAGCGTCGCCAGTGCGGCCACAAAACACTGCTGGGCAGCAGCAGTCGCCAGCCCCAGGGTAAGAGGATGACAAAAGCCAGCAGCCAGCGAAAAAAATTCAAGGTGATGGGTGGAACCATGTCGGCCACCACCCGGCCCAAAATCGAGTTGCCCGCCCACACCAAGGGCGGTAACAGCAGTAAACCAATGGTGGCAGGCGTGAGCAGGGGCGAAGGGGTCGGGGTGTTGTCAGACATGCGGGTGACACTCTAACCCACGCTGCGCCAATTTCATGGCAGGATGTGGATTTTCTTTTCGCACTGGTCCTACAGGAGAACCCCATGAGTAAAGCCATTCATTTCAACCAACCCGGCGGCCCCGAAGAGCTGCACCTGGTCGATGTCACCGTCGGTAATCCCGGTCCTGGTGAAATCCGCATCCGCCACCATGCCGTGGGTTTGAACTTTATTGATGTTTACCACCGCACCGGTTTGTACCCGCTGACATTGCCGCATGGTTTGGGCATGGAAGCCTCGGGCGTGGTGGAAGCGGTGGGTGAGGGCGTTACCCACCTCAAAGCAGGCGACCGTGCCGCTTATGCCAGCGCCCCTCCGGGCAGCTATTGCGAAGCGCGGGTCATGCCTGCCAAGAACGTCTGCAAACTGCCCGATAACATCGACTTCGACACGGGTGCCGCCATGATGCTCAAGGGCCTGACCGTGCAATATTTGCTCAAGCGCACCTTACCCCAAGCCGGTTTGCAAGCGGGTGACCCGATTTTGTTTCACGCTGCCGCTGGAGGTGTGGGCTTGATCGCTTGCCAATGGGCCAAAGCGCTGGGTTTGCAGCTGATCGGTACCGCAGGCAGTGACGAAAAATGCGCCTTGGCCAAAGCCAATGGTGCCGCCCATGTCATCAACTACGCCACAGAAGATTTTGAGGCCCGTGTGAAAGACATCACCGGCGGCAAAGGCGTGAAAGTGGTCTACGACTCGGTGGGCAAAGATACCTGGGACAAGTCGCTCAACTGTTTGTCGCCGTTTGGCTTGATGGCGAGTTTTGGCAATGCGTCTGGCCCTGTTGCACCCTTTGCGCCAGGTGTGTTGGGCGCCAAGGGCTCTGTCTATGTCACCCGCCAAACCCTGTTCACCCACATCGCCACCCGCGAAGTGAACCAGCAAATGGCCGACGATTTGTTCGAAGTGGTGGGCAGTGGCAAGGTGAAGATACACATCGACCAACGCTACCCCTTGGCCAATGCCGCTCAGGCCCACCGCGATTTGGAAGCCCGCAAAACCACGGGTTGCACCATCCTCACGGTCTAAGTTGCATGCCGCGGGGCTTTTTATGCCCCGCGTTTCACCCTGATCAATTCGTCCACTAGCAAGCAGACCGTGCCAACACTGATAGCGCTGTCAGCGATATTGAAGGCGGGGAAATGGCCGTCCAAAAACAAGGGGCTGAGCCAGTCCCAGTGGAAGTCCAAAAAGTCAATCACATGGCCGTACAGCAGTCGGTCAATCACATTGCCCACCGCGCCGCCCAACACCAGTGCCAGCGCAAAGCAAAACAGTTTTTGCGTGGGATGGCTGCGTAGCATGTAAATGATGAAGCCGGTCGCTAGCACGCCAATCCCGGTGAATAACCAGCGCTGCCAACCCGAGGCCGACGACAAAAAAGAAAACGCCGCGCCACTGTTATGCACCCGCACCAGGTTGAAAAACGAGGTGACGTTTTGGCTGTCGCCCAGCTGGAAACTGCCGACGATCAACAGCTTGGTGAACTGATCGGCCAGCAGCACCACCAAGGCGATACCTAGCCACAAGAGCAATGAGGGCGAGGTGTTTTTGGCCATGGGTTCAGGCGAAATGCCGCACTTCACCTGCGCCATGCACATTGCTGATGCAGCGTCCACACAGGCTGGGGTGGTCGGCGTGTTGACCCACGTCATCGGTGTAGTGCCAGCACCTCTCGCACTTGGTGGCTGCACTGGCTTTCACATCCACTTGCAAGGGCCCTTTGGCGAGTACCACTTGCGAGGTGATGAACACGAACTTCAAGTCGTCGCCCAAAGAGGCCAGCACTTCATAAGCTACGCCCTCGCAATGAATAGTCAATTCGGCCTGTAAAGAGGCACCCAACTCACCGGCGCTGCGTTTGGTTTCAATTTCTTTGTTAGCCAGTTCACGCACCGCTTGAATCTGCGCCCATTTTTCCAGCAAGACAGCGTCTACTTCACCCATGTCGGTATAGGTTTCCAAGAAGATGGACTCGGAGTCGCCAAACACGCCCCAGGCCTCTTCCGCGGTGAAGCTGAGGAAGGGCGCCATCCAACGCAGCATGGCGTGGGTGATTTGGTGCAAAGCAGTTTGCGCACTGCGACGCGCCAAGGATTTGGGCGCGGTGGTGTAGAGGCGGTCTTTCAGCACATCCAAGTAAAACGCCCCCAAGTCTTCCGAGCAATAGAGTTGCAATTTGGACACCACGGGATGGAATTCATACTGGCCGAAGTGGCCGCCTTCAAACACACCTTGGGCGTTGCGTGATCCCAATATCTCCGCTTGCACTTGCGCGGCGCGTGACAAGGCGTATTTGTCTATGTCCAGCAAGTCCTTGAAAGGCACACTGTCTTTGGCAGGGTCGAAGTCGCTCACGTTCGCCAGCAAAAAGCGAAGCGTGTTGCGGATACGGCGGTAGGCATCCACCACCCGCGCCAAAATTTTGTCATCGATGTTGAGGTCGCCCGAGTAATCGGTGGAGGCCACCCACAAGCGCACGATTTCCGCACCCAGTTTGTTGCTCACCTCTTGCGGCG
>RFMX01000411.1 GCA_009927495.1 Betaproteobacteria bacterium | reverse complement strand
CAAATTGTCGGTGGTGCTGGGCGACGCCGCCGAGGTGGTGGCGCACACCTATTGGCGTGGGCAAATTGATGTCTTGCATGTGGACCTGTACGACCACGAAGCGGCAGCACCGGTGCTGGACGACGCCGACTTTTACGCCCAATGTCGCCAACTATTGACCGCCCAGGGCTGCATGGTGGTCAACCTGTTTGGCCGTTCTTCCAGTGATGACAAAAGTTTGGCGCATATCACCCAAGCCTTTGGGGAGCAAGCGGTGTGGGCGTTCAAGCCCACCAAAGAAGGCAATACCGTGGTGCTGGCGCAGGCTCAGGTGCAGCGTCCCGAGCGAGAAGTTTTGCAAACCCGGGCCGAGGCCATACAAGCGCTGTTTGGCTTGCCCGCACCCCTGTGGCTCAAGGTTCTCAAGCCGGTAGCGGTTTAGGTGACAATGCCAGTCTCTTATTTGCCAAGGCCCCTGTTGTGTCGATCAAAAGTGAAAAAGACTTTGCTTCGGGTTTGATGTTCATTGCCACCGGTGGTGGTTTTGCTTGGGCCAGTGCGTCTTCTTACACCATCGGCTCTGCCAGTCAAATGGGGCCGGGCTACTTTCCGTTGGTGTTGGGCCTTATCTTGTCGATGCTGGGCGCATTCATTTTGTTCTTCTCCTTGGTGGTTGAAACCCCTGATGGCGGAAAAGTCGGCGACTTTGCTTGGCGGCCCTTGCTCTGCATTTTGGGCGCCAATTTGGCTTTTGGTGCATTGCTGGGCGGCGTTCAAAGCATTGGCCTGCCGCCCATGGGCTTGGTGGTGGCGACCGTGGCGCTGACGGTGATTGCCGCCATGGCCGACGAAACCGCCTTTCAAATTCGCCGTGTGTTGGTGCTCTCCACCATTTTGGCGGGTGGCAGTTACGGCATCTTCATCGCGTTGCTGGGCTTGACCATGCCTGTGTGGCCAGCGTTCTTGGGTTTGTAGACAGGACAGCCATGGACTTACTTGCCAACTTAGCCACCGGTTTTGCGGTGGCAGCCACCCCCATCAATTTGCTCTATGCCTTGGTGGGCTGCTTGCTGGGCACCTTGATTGGGGTTTTGCCAGGCATTGGGCCGGTCGCCACCATTGCCATGTTGTTGCCTGCAACCTATGCCTTGCCACCCGTATCCGCTTTGATCATGTTGGCCGGTATTTACTACGGCGCGCAGTACGGTGGTTCGACCACCGCGATTTTGGTCAACTTGCCGGGTGAATCGTCCTCGGTGGTCACCACCTTGGATGGCTACCAAATGGCCCGACAAGGCCGCGCGGGTCCCGCTTTGGCCGCCGCCGGTTTGGGTTCATTTTTTGCGGGCTGTGTGGGTACTTTGTTGTTGGCGGCATTTGCCGCGCCTTTGACCGAGATGGCGTTTGCCTTTGGCCCTGCCGAATACTGCGCCTTGATGGTCTTGGGTTTGGTGGGTGCGGTGGTGTTGGCCTCAGGTTCGCTGCTCAAAGCCATTGCCATGATCATTTTGGGTTTGTTGCTTGGACTGGTGGGCACCGATGTCAACTCTGGTCTGGCCCGTTTCACCATGGAGACCCCTGAGTTGGCCGATGGCATTGGTTTTGTGGCAGTGGCCATGGGCGTGTTTGGCTACGGTGAAATCATCACCAACTTGGCCAAAACGGGAGAAGACCGCGAAGTCTTCACTGCCAAAGTTCAAGGCCTGATGCCTACCCGTGAAGACTTTCGCCAAATGATGCCTTCGGTGTTGCGCGGCACCGCCTTGGGGTCGGTATTGGGCGTATTGCCCGGTGGCGGTGCGGTTTTGGCATCGTTTGCGGCTTACACCTTAGAGAAAAAAATCAAGCTCAAAGCTGGCGAAATACCTCTGGGCCAAGGCAATATCCGCGGCGTTGCCGCGCCAGAAGCCGCCAACAATGCCGGTGCGCAAACCTCCTTCATCCCCTTGCTGACCTTGGGCATTCCACCCAACGCGGTGATGGCCTTGATGGTGGGCGCCATGACCATCCACAACATACAGCCCGGCCCGCAGGTGATGACGGTCAACCCCGAGTTGTTTTGGGGCGTGATTGCGTCGATGTGGATTGGCAACCTGATGCTGATCGTGCTGAACCTGCCCATGATTGGGCTTTGGATCAAACTCTTGACCGTTCCCTACCACTACCTGTTTCCAGCCATCGTGTTGTTTTGCGCGATTGGCGTCTACACCACCAACAACGCCACGTTTGACATTGCTTTGGTCGCTGCTTTCGGTTTCGCTGGCTATCTTTTTTACAAGCTCGGCTGTGAACCAGCACCCTTGTTGTTGGGCTTTGTGCTGGGCCCGATGATGGAAGAGTATTTGAAGCGGGCTTTGAAACTGGCTCGCGGCGACTGGTCGGTCTTCATCACCCGCCCCTTGTCGGCGGCTTTGCTGGCCGTGGCCGTGATCTTGGTGGTGATGGTCTTGTTACCGGCGGTGAAGTCCAAACGAAAAGAAGCCTTTGTCGAGGACTGAGACGCATGTTGGTTAACGAACACCCTTTGCGCCGCGCTTTGCACAACGAGGTGCATGCCCGTCCCCCAGAGCCCATGACCGCGCCCTTGGCCATCAGCCATCTGGTGATGCTGACAGATGCCGATGCCCGTCAAGCCAGCCGCGAACACTTGGCTGCCTTGTTGCGCGACCACCACTTACCGGTGCCCGATGAACAAGCCAACCATTTGCGGGTCAATATGGGCTCATGGCGTCTGCGCTGGGAATTGCACACCGAATTCGTCACTTGGACCTTCATGACAGATGCGCCTACGGGCTTGCCCAAAGGGGAAGACTACGACTTGGCCATGCGCCGTTTGCCCCAAGCGTGGCTCAAAGCCTTGCCCGGCGAATGCTTGGCGCATATCCAAATCTGGGGCAAGCTCTCCAAGGACTTGTCAGACCGAGACGAGCTTCACCAAGAATTTCGTGAAGACAGCTTGGTGGCTTGCCAACTGGCTGAAGGCTCGGCCACCTTGCATACTGATTTTCAAATTGATCCCAATGGCTGCTCGCGCATGTTGTTGCGTGTGGGCCAGCTTAGTCAGCGACGCTTAGGCCGCTTGGTGCAGCGTTTGCTGGAAATTGAGACCTACCGCATGATGGCTTTGCTGGGTCTGCCGATTGCCCGCAGTGCGGTACCTGCCTTGGCCGCTGCTGAGCAGGAGTTGGCCGATTTGGCACAAGCCATTCGCAGTGCCAGCCATGACCAAGAAGCCCAACTGTTAGACCGTTTAACCCGCTTGGCCGGACAGGTCGAGGGCTTGTACGCCTCGCAGCATTCACGTTTTTCTGCCAGCAAGGCTTACTTCGAGTTGGTGGACAGGCGCATCAAAGACATTCGTGAAACCCGTTTGCCAGGCTTTCAGTCGATTGGCGAATTCATGGACAGGCGTTTAAGCCCTGCACGCAGCACCTGCGACTGGGTGGCCAAGCGCCAAACCGCTTTGTCTGAACGTGTGTCACGCATGAGCAATTTGTTGCGTACCCGTGTGGACTTTCAGCAAGAGCAAAGCAGCCAAGCTTTGCTGACCGCCATGAATAAACGCCAAGGCATGCAGCTCAAATTGCAAACCACGGTGGAAGGTTTGTCGGTGGCGGCTATCACTTATTACATCGCTGGCTTGGTGCACTACATGGCCGAGGGTCTGCAAGCCAAAGGTTGGATTCCCGACCCCGCCATGGCCACCGCTGTGGCTGTGCCGTTCATTGCTTTGGTGATTTGGTGGATCACGCGGCGACTGCATTACAAAGTTCTTAAAACAGACAAACCATGACTTTCAACTTTTCCAATCCCTACACCAGCACACGTTTACCGGTTTTTGCCCGCAACATCGTTTCCACCTCTCACCCCTTGGCGGCGCAAGCAGGTTTGCGCATCTTGTGGCAAGGCGGCAATGCGGTGGATGCTGCTATTGCTGCA
>RFMX01000400.1 GCA_009927495.1 Betaproteobacteria bacterium | reverse complement strand
ACCGCGAGACGCTGCTAATCCAAATTCACGCGCCATGTCGGCGTATTGGATGGCTTCGGCGGCCGAATGGCTGCCCGTCACCACTTCCACTGCTTGACCGCCGTGGTTTTTGAATTCGGAGAAGAGGGCGTATTCCTCGGTGGGCGTGAAGCCGTATCTTGCGGGGTGGGCAATCACGGCCACACCTTGGCATTCACGAATCCAGCGCACCGCGTCGCCCAAGCCGGCCCAGCGGTGTTCCACATAGCCCGGCTTGCCCTCGGTGAGGAAGCGGCGAAACACCTCATAGGTATCAGCGCATACACCGCTTTCGACCAAATAACGGGCAAAGTGGGTACGCGAAATCAGGTCAGGGTTGCCTGCAAAGGTGAGTGCGCCTTCAAAACTGCCATGAATGCCGACTTTGGCCAAACCTGCTGCCATGTCCAAAGCCCGTGCGTGACGGCCGCCACGTGTGCTGCTTAAGCCTATCTGCATACGTGGGTCTTGCGGGTTAAAGCCCAGACCAACGATATGAACAGTTTTGCCAGCGAAAGACACCGAAATTTCGGTGCCGTGTAAATACCCCATGCCCAACGCTTGGGCGGCGGCGCAGGCCCTGGCTTGGCCGCCAATTTCGTCGTGGTCGGTGAGAGCCCACAGCTCGACCCCGTTGGCATGGGCACGGGCAGCCAATGCCTCGGGCGTGAGCGTACCGTCAGAGATGACGGAGTGGCAATGCAGATCGGCGTTGAGGATAGACATAGCTTAATTGTAGAAGGGCTGCATGGCTTCAATCTGCAGCTGCAGCTTCTCCATGCCTTGCCAAGTGTTGATATCAAGGCGGTAAGCCACGGTGGCTTGCACAGGCAAGCCCTCGGTGCGGCCAAACCAAATGGCGTCGACCAGTTGTCCGTGCAATTGCAACTTCAGTGACAAATGTTTTTCACCAACGATTTTTTGGCTCAGCACATTCACCGTGTCTTGGAAAACGGGCGCTGCAAAACCTTGCCCCCACACATGCGCTTGCAGGTGCTTGACCATATCGGGGCGCACATACTGCTGGGGCAAACTGCCATCGGTGGCCAAGGTTTGCGCCAAGGTAGCCGCGTCCAACCACTGGGTGGCAATGTCTTGCAAGGCTATCTCGAAGGTGGCCAAGTCGTCTTCCAACAAGGTGCAGCCTGCCGCCATGGCGTGACCGCCAAAGCGCAGCAGTAAATTGGTGTGGCGTTTGGCGATGGCGTCTAAGGCGTCGCGCAAATGAAACCCCGGGATAGACCGCCCAGAGCCTTTGAGCACCGCTTGACCTTGCGACTGGCTGCTGGCAAACACAAAGCAAGGCCGGTAGTGCAGGTCTTTCAAGCGACCGGCGATGATGCCCACCACGCCTTCATGAAAGTCCTCGTCAAACACGCACAGCGCAGCAGGCGCAATTTCTTCGCTGTCCATCAAGGACTCGGCGATCAGCAGCGCTTGTTCGCGCATATCGCCTTCCATGCTGCGGCGTTCGCGGTTGATGGTGTCAAGTTGTTGCGCCAGTCGCCACGCCAACTCGGTGTCGTCGGTGCGCAAGCACTCGATGCCCAAGGTCATGTCAGACAAGCGACCGGCAGCGTTGATGCGTGGCCCAATCGCAAACCCCATGTCTTGGCTGCTGGCTTGGGTGGCGTCCCGCGCGGCCACTTTGAACAAGGCCGCCATGCCTGCGGGCAGATGGCCTTTGCGTATGCGCAGCAAACCTTGGGCTACCAAACGGCGGTTGTTGGAGTCCAATGCCACCACATCGGCGACCGTGCCCAAGGCCACCAAGGGTAGCAAGCCATCAAGCTTGGGCTCGTTCTCTTTGCTGAAGATGCCGCGTTGACGCAGCACTGCACGCAAGGCCAGCAGCACGTAAAACATCACGCCCACACCCGCCATGCTTTTGCTCTCGAAGCTGCAACCGGGTTGGTTGGGGTTGACCAAGGCGTCAGGTGTGGGTAACTCGGGGCCAGGCAAATGGTGATCGGTGATCAGCACTTGCAGACCTAAGCGCTTGGCTTCCTCTACACCGCTCACGCTGGCAATGCCGTTGTCTACGGTGATCAAGACCTGTGCGCCACTGGCGTGAACGCGTTGGGCGATGTCAGGCGTTAAACCATAGCCATCGACCACGCGGTCAGGCACGATGAAGCTCACGTGTTGAGCACCTAAAAGCGTGAGGCCACGCAAGGCAACCGCGCAGGCTGTCGCACCGTCGCAGTCGTAATCGGCCACGATGCAAAAGCGCAGTTGCTGGGCAATGGCGTTGGCCAACAGCTGTGCAGCGTCGTCAATGCCTTTGAGGCCTGCAGGCGGCAATAAAAGCGCCAGTTCGGTTTTCAGCTCTTGCGCATCATGCACGCCCCGCGCTGCAAACAAACGTGCCAACACCGGATGCACACCGCTTTGCTCTAGGGCCCACACGCTGCGCGGGGGGACATCGCGTACCTGAAGTTTCATTGCAGCAAGTCCGACAGTTGGGTGGGGCGCAACCACTGCTGAAGCTTTCTGCGCAAGCCTGGCGGCGCATTTTCAAGCAATACACTGCGCGTGGGGTCACACAGCAGCACCTGTTCATGCCTTGCAAGCGCTGGTGCAATCGTGTCGTGCAGTACCGCTTGAAAAGCTGGCACAAAGACCTCGGGGTTGTGGCGCAGCCACGCTTGACGCAAGCTTTGGTCAAGCACCACAGCCGTGGAGGCGCTGTGGGTGTGCGTTGGGGGCAATTCACCCGTGCCGCTGAACCACACCGAGTTCAAGGCCACAGCGCGGTGGTCGTTGATGGCATGGGTGTAAAACAGCATTTGCATCTCATTTTGCAAGCGCCGCAACAAGCGCTCAGCATCAGTTTGTGCGGCGATGCTGCTGGGCTGCAGCCAGTGGTCTATGCGTTGGCCGTTGACGCGGTCCAAAGACACGCTGGGCAAGTGTTTGAACACCGGAGCATGGGCCAACCAGCGTCCGGGCAGCAAAGGCTGAAGGTGAATCCCGTCTTGCAGCAAGAACGGCTGCATGGCGTCGGCTAATGCCTGGGTTTCCTCGGCGGTGATGGGGTGGGGGACAGTCAAATTCACCTGCCCTTGGCTGATGTGCCAATGCACCGCATCAATGAAAGCCCAACCGTGGTCTGAGGGGCAATGCAAACCTTGCGCTTGGGCGGCCAAGGCGGCCAGTGGTACCAGACCATCATCAACTTGCCAGCCCAAGGCCTGCGCCCAAGACACTTCATGGCAGGCACTCATCGCACTGTCGGGCAGGGTGGTGGTTGTCACACGCTGTGCTTGCTGCCAAAGGTCTGAATCTGTTGAGGCAAATGCATTGTTCAAAGCTTGTTGCCAATGCGCTTGGTCAGGGTGGCCTGCGGCCATACCCGCAGGCAAGGCAAAAGCCACAAGGGTCAAGGGAGAAGCAACTGTCATAAGGGTGATTGTGCAAGATGCCACAATCTCCTTGCATGAATCTTTCAAGACTCCCCTTTGAGTTGCGCGTAGGCTGGCGCTACACCCGTGCCGGCCGCGCGGCGCGGCGCAACCGCTTTATTTCCTTTATTTCCTCGGTGTCCATGTTGGGCATTGCCTTGGGCGTGGCGGCACTCATCATTGTCTTGAGCGTGATGAACGGCTTCCAAAAAGAGGTGCGTGACCGCATGCTGGGCGTGCTTTCACACATCGAGGTTTTGGCTTACAGCAGTTCCTCGCTGCAAGACCCGCCAGTTCTGCAGCAAAAACTGGCGCAGCACATGCAAGTCATGGCCAGTGCGCCTCTTGTGTTGTCTCAGGCTCTTCTGGCGCAGGGCGAAGACATGCGCGGTGCGGTGGTGCGTGGCATCGATCCGATGCAAGAAGTGTTGGTGACGGATGCTATCGCTTTGATGGCTCCGGACGTATTGGCGCAATTGCAGCCAGGTGTGTTTGGCGTGGTGTTGGGCAGCGAATTGGCACGTGCTTTGGGCGTGAAGGTGGGCGAACACATCACTTTGGTGGCACCCGGTGGGCAGGTGACGCCTGCAGGTGTGGTGCCGCGCTTGAAGCAACTCACCGTGGTCGGACTGCTTGACTCGGGTCACTATGAATACGACGCGTCCTTGGCTTTGCTGCACATCGAGGATGCGCAGCGTATCTTTCGCTTGGAAGGCCCCAATGGCCTGCGGGTGAAATTGAAAGACGCGCAACTGGCACGGCAGGTGGCGGCCGAACTCTCGCCTGTCTTGGGTGACGATGTGATGGTGCGTGACTGGACCCGCGCCAACCGCACTTGGTTTGCGGCGGTGCAAATTGAAAAACGCATGATGTTCATCATCTTGACGCTCATCGTGGCAGTGGCGGCGTTCAACCTGGTCAGCACCTTGGTGATGACGGTCACCGACAAGCGGGCCGACATCGCTATTTTGCGCACCTTGGGGGCCAGCCCAGCGAGCATCATGGGTATCTTTGTAGTGCAAGGCGCTTTGGTGGGGGTGATAGGCACCTTGTCGGGCTTGGCGCTGGGGTTGTTGGTGGCGTTCAAGATTGGCAGCATCGTACCGGCCATCGAAACAGCCTTGGGTGCGAGCTTTTTGCCCAAAGACATTTACCTGATCAGCCGCATGCCCAGCGACCCGCAATGGGCCGACATCGGGCCGGTGGTCATCATCGCTTTGGGGCTGGCTTTGGTGGCCACGCTCTACCCCAGTTGGCGAGCCAGTCGCATCGATCCTGCGGAGGCTTTGCGCCATGAATAAGCGGGTCTTGCAAGCCCAAGGCCTGGGTCGACGTTTCCATGAAGGCGTGATTGATGTGACGGTGTTACAGGGCATCGATTTGCAAGTGCAAAGCGGTGAAACCTTGGCGGTGGTTGGTACCTCGGGCTCGGGCAAAAGCACCTTGCTGCATTTGTTGGGTGGTTTGGACACGCCCACCACCGGTCATGTGACCCTGCTGGGTCAGGCTTTGGCAGGCTTGGACGCCACCGCTTTGGGACGATTACGCAACCAGCATTTGGGCTTCATTTACCAGTTTCACCACCTGCTGCCCGAGTTCAGTGCTTTGGACAACGTCGCCATGCCTTTGTGGATTCGCCGCATGCCACGCGAAGAAGCCGCTGCGCAAGCGCAAGCCATGTTGACCGCGGTGGGGCTGGCCGAGCGACTGCACCACACTCCCAGCGAGTTGTCGGGCGGTGAGCGCCAACGTGTGGCCATCGCCCGTGCTTTGGTGACCCAGCCTGCTTGTGTGTTGGCAGATGAACCCACCGGTAACCTGGATCGCGCCACCGCCGACAGTGTGTTTGCGCTGATGCTGCAACTGGCCAAGCAGCAAGGCACCGCGTTTGTGGTGGTGACGCATGACGAGCGCTTGGCGTCGCAGTGCGACCGGCAGCTGCGCTTGGTGGCGGGGCGCTTGGTTTAGCCCCCCGTCATTGCGAGGGGCGTAGCCCCGAAGCAATCTCACGATGAGTGCCGCAGGCGTCAGGGCTAAGGGCTGCTCGCTCCGGGCTTGCACCATGTCGCTTCGCAGCCCTTAACCCTGCCGCGCTGTGGAAGTTTTCAGCATCACTGACATCATTTGCCTCGTCAGGTGCGTGTCGCAGGATCGGCCTCGCCTCCATGCTGTCACAACGTCGGCTACGGCCGACCTGCGACACGCACCTATACAAGGATTGCTTCGTCGGTTTGCTTCGTTGCTTCGCTCCTCGCAATGACAGCTCCTCGCAATGACAGCGAGTCGCTATGCCCGCGACAATCTCCCCATGACCTGGATCGACAGCCACTGCCACCTTGACGCAGCTGAATTCGCAAACGACCGCGACGCGGTACGCTTGGCTGCTCGTCAAGCGGGGGTGGGTACCTGTGTCATTCCCGCGGTGGAAGCGGCGAACTTTGACGCGGTTCGCCTGCTGGCTCATCAGCATGGCGATGTCTACGCCTTGGGCATACACCCGATGTACACGCCGCAGGCCCATGAGGCCGACTTGCAAACCCTGAGCGCCGCTTTGAAAGAGCACCGAGCCGACCCGCGCTTGGTGGCGGTGGGGGAGATTGGTCTCGATGGTTTTGTGCCTGGCTTGGACATGGCGCGGCAACAACTCTTTCACAAAGCGCAGTTGAAACTGGCGCAACAACTCGACTTACCCGTCATCTTGCATGTGCGGCGCAGTGCTGATCTGCTGCTCAAGGGCTTGCGTCAGACGCCAGTGAAGGGCGGCATTGCCCACGCGTTCAATGGCAGTGTGCAGCAGGCCCAGCAGTTCATCGCCATGGGCTTCAAATTGGGTTTTGGCGGGGCGTTGACCTTTGAAAGGGCGAACCAGTTGCGCTTGCTGGCCACTCAATTGCCTTTGGACGCCTTGGTGCTGGAAACCGATTCGCCCGACATCCCCCCGCATTGGCTGTATGTGACTGCCGAGGACCGCGCCAAAGGTGTGCCGCAAGGGCGCAATACGCCATCCGAAATTCCACGCATCGCGCAAGTTTTGGCAGATTTGCGCGGGATCCCTTTGAACGAAGTGCAGCAGGCCACCAGTGCCAATGTGAAAGCGGCGTTGGGAATGCGTTAGCCAAACCACAAGGCAGGCACGTGTCGCAGGTCGTGAGATTGCTTCGATGCGCTCGCAATGACGGCTGCTCGCAATGACGACGAGCGGCGACAATCTCCGCATGGCAACCCCTTCCTTACCGCAAGTCAATATCTCCGAGCATGGCAAGGTGCGCTATTTGCATTTGGGCTCGGAGTGGGTACAAGGCTCCATGGACATTGGCAAGCCCAACGCCATCCATCTGGACTATGTACAGCGCATGCAAGCGTGGTTGTTGTTTGTCGAACCTGACACGGTCAGCCC
>RFMX01000134.1 GCA_009927495.1 Betaproteobacteria bacterium | reverse complement strand
CAGGTTGAAAGCAAACATGACCAAATTGACCAGCACACCGGCTTGCGCCATTTCAATGAAAAAACGCTCTTGGTTGCCCATGCCCGATAAGAGGTAAATCAGCACCGCCCATGCAAATGCTTGGAACAAATTGACCCCAGGTCCGGCCAATGCAACCCACACCATGTCGCGTTTGGGGTGGCGCAGACGGGAAAAATCCACGGGAACTGGCTTGGCATAACCCAACAAAAACTGGCCGGAAGTGGCAAAGAACAGCATCAAAGGCATGATGATGGTACCAACCAAGTCGATATGGGGAAAGGGGTTGAGGGTGACGCGCCCCATTTGCCATGCGGTGTCGTCACCCAATAGGCGCGCTGTGTAGCCGTGTGCGGCTTCGTGAAGGGTAATGGCGAGCAGCACAGGTATCGCATGGGTAGAAATTGTTTGTACTAATTCATTGAAATTCACAAAAGTATTCTCTCACTAATTTTTAACAATTTATTGGTTAAAAGTATGTGATAAATGTTTTTTTTAAGCGCTTTAGAATGCGTAAACCTACGATTTAGGCTTTATTTATCGCATTCATAAGCCTAAAAGTTCTAATTTCCCTAAGCCTCGACGTAAAACTTCTGGCTCACCCCCGTCGGCCATGGAGGTGAGGTCCACCACCGTGGTGGCTTGCAGGCTGCAAGCACCAGCATCCACCACCGCCGCCACTTGGTGTTCATAGCGTTCGCGGATCTGTTCGGCGTCGTTCAAGGGTTCAGTTTCGTCTTTGGGGATCAGGGTGGTGGCCAGCAAGGGTGCGCCGTGAATCTCCAGCAAAGCCAGCAAGGTGGTGTGGTCGGGTACCCGCAGGCCAATGGTTTTGCGCTGTGGGTGGGCGACGCGGCGCGGTACTTCTTTGGTCGCCTCTAATACAAAGGTGTAGGCCCCAGGGGTGGCGGCTTTTAACAATCGAAATTGGCGGTTGTCCACCTTGGCGTACAGCGCCAATTCACTCAGGTCGCGGCACAGCAAGGTCAGGTGGTGTTTGTCGTCCACGCCGCGAATCTGGCGCAAGCGGTCAATCGCCGCCTTGTCGTCCAAATGGCAGACCAAGGCAAAGCTGGAGTCGGTAGGTACGGCCACGACTCCGCCTTGGGTTAACAAGGCCGCCGCTTGTTTGAGTAAGCGCACTTGCGGGTTGTCCGGATGGACTTGAAACAGTTGTGCCATAGGATGGCCACCGTCTTATTGGATGCGGTGGGCGAGCAATTCCCACACCGGTGTCAGGTCACCGGGCAGCCAAGGCAAGGCGCCTAAATCGGTATGGCTTTCATCGGGGCTGTGAAAGTCGCT
>RFMX01000279.1 GCA_009927495.1 Betaproteobacteria bacterium | reverse complement strand
GGTGCCACCGCTGACCAACATGGTCGAGCCGTACGCCCAGTCTTGCTGCAAGGGGCCTGCGGCTTGGGCGTGGGCGGCGTCCCATGCCTCGCTGTCTTGGGTGCCCCACTCAACCTTCATGACGCTAAATCCGCATTGGTTAACATGGCCGCATGTGGCGCAAATTTTTCAAACCTACCCCCGTGCAAACCGTGATGGGTTACCGCTTGCCCGAGCCGCGCCTGACATGGCAAGCCGCGCTGTGGATGGTGGTGTATTTGGGGCTGCCGTTGTTGTTGCTTGGGACGCTCATCGACCTGGCCATACAGCTGACCACCGGCATTTGCACCGGTTTGTGGTGTTTTTTCTAAAGCGTTGCCATTCATAAAGAAGGCATCTTAGCGGGTGAAGCCATGCCACTGACAAGCTCTGTTTTTCTGCAAGCTTGGGCCTTGAGTTTGGGCCTGATCGTTGCCATTGGCGCTCAAAACGCATTTGTTTTGCGGCAAGGCCTGCGCCGTGAGCATGTGGCCAGTGTGGTGTTGTTTTGCGCCCTTAGTGACGCCTTGTTGATAGGAGCTGGCGTGCTGGGCATGGGTCAAGCCTTAGGAGAACGCCCCATGGTGGCCCAAGCCCTGGCGTTGGCGGGAGCGGTGTTTTTGGCTGTGTATGGCTGGCAAGCCTTGCGCCGCGCCTTGCAGCAAAACGGCTTATTGGCAAATGAAGATGGCGATGGGCTGAGCTGGGCGGCGGCCATGGCGCAAACAGCGGCCTTCACTTTGCTCAACCCCCATGTGTATTTGGACACCGTGTTGCTGGTGGGCAGCATTGGGGCGCAACAGCCTGTTGGCTTGCAACCCTGGTTTGTGGCGGGTGCCAGCAGCGCCAGCTTGTTCTGGTTTTGCGCTTTGGGCTTTGGCGCACGGTGGTTGGCCCCTTTGTTTGCCCAACCCCGCGCTTGGCAGATGCTGGATATCCTGATTGGCCTGACCATGTGGGTGTTGGCTGGCATGCTGGTGGTGCATACAGTGGCTGCCATGGGGTTCTGATGCGCCTACACTGGCCAATTGCTATACCTTCAACGAATGCCGAAACCTCTTACCTCCTCCCCCCAATCCCTCTCCGGCCTCTTGCCTTTTGTCAAACCCTACAAGGGTCGCGTGGCCTTGGCAGGCCTGTTTTTGCTGCTAGCTGCGGGGGCCACCTTGGCATTTCCGTGGGCTTTGAAACAGCTGATCGACCAAGGCCTGACGGGGCCGGGCAGTGCCGAACGCTTGGCCAGTCAATTTGCCCAACTGTTTGGCGTAGCAGCGGCCTTGGCACTTTTTTCAGCGGTACGTTTTTACACCGTCACATGGTTGGGTGAGCGCATCACCGCCGATGTTCGCAACGCGGTGTACGGCCATGTGCTGCAACAAAGCCCGGCGTTTTTCGAAACCACCCAAACCGGCGAAGTGCTGTCACGCCTGTCCAACGACACCACGCTGGTGCAAACCGTGGTGGGCTCGTCGCTGTCCATGGGCTTACGCAATGTGGTCATGGGTACTGGTGCCTTGCTGATGCTGGTCTACAACCACCCCATGTTGATGGTGCAAGTCATTGGGCTGTTGGTCTTGGTGGTGTGGCCCAGCCTCACCTTGGGGCGGCGTGTTCGCAAGCTGTCCCGCGCAAGTCAAGACCGCGTGGCAGATGCCAGTGCCTTGGCCGCTGAGGTATTGAACGCGATTCCCGTGGTGCAAAGCTATACCGCTGAAGCCCGTGAGGCCACACGTTTTGTGGACTCCACCGAGCAAGCCGTGAAAACATCGCTGCGCCGCGCCTTGGCACGCTCGGTGTTGGTGGGTTTCATCATCTTGGCCAGCAGTGCAGCGCTGTTGTGGGGCCTGTACCAAGGGACCTTGGCGGTGCGCGATGGCAGCATGAGTGCCGGTGAACTGGGCCAAACCGTGGTCTATGTCATTTTGCTGGCCAGTGCGTTTGCGGTGCTGGGCGAGGTGTATGGCGATTTGCTGCGTGCAGCAGGTGCCACCGAGCGTTTGATGGAGTTGCTGGGCACCCGCTCGGTGGTCAGTTCCCCCCACACGCCCTTGCAAGCACCTTGGCCGCAAAGCGGTTCGTCGGTGTCGCTGCAGGCTTTGGATTTTCATTACCCCTCGCGGCCACAAACCTTGGCGCTTTCAGGTTTGCAAGGCGACATCCATGCAGGCCAAACCGTGGCGGTGGTGGGCCCCAGCGGTGCGGGCAAAACCACGCTGTTTGGTTTGCTGCTGCGTTTTTACGATCCGCAAGCGGGGCGCATTGTGCTCGATGGCGTGAACATCAGCGATATGGATCTGCAGGACTTGCGCTCACGCATTGGCATCGTGCCGCAAGAGCCAGTGATTTTTTCAGGATCAGCCATGGACAACATCCGCTATGGCCAACCCCAGGCGACTGACGCCGAAGTCTTGGCTGCGGCCAAGGCCGCGTTTGCTGACGAGTTCATCGTGCAATTGCCACAGGGTTACGAGACCTTCTTGGGCGAAAAAGGTGTGCGCTTGTCGGGTGGTCAACGCCAACGCATTGCCATCGCCCGAGCCATGCTGAAAAACCCGCCGCTGCTTCTGCTGGACGAAGCCACCAGCGCCTTGGACGCCCACAGCGAGCGCATGGTGCAAGCCGCGCTGGAAACCGCTATGCAAGGCCGCACCACCTTGGTGATTGCCCATCGCTTGGCT
>RFMX01000398.1 GCA_009927495.1 Betaproteobacteria bacterium | reverse complement strand
TTTGTTCGCCTTGATCGATGAAGGGACTTGCTTTGCAGGCACCTTGGCCGAGTTGGCGTTTTGTGCCGACCGTGCTTATATGTTGGCACTGCCTGATGCCCTGAAAAAGCACCTCACATCACTTTAAGCGAACTCAACATGGGCTACTTCCCCATGGTGAACCACCAGTCGCGTTTGCAGCGCCGTTTCTACGAAGAGACTGCACCACTGGAGGCCTTGCGCGTTGCCATCGGTAAAGACTTGGACGCCGATCAAGCCCTGGGCCTCGGATTGGTCACCGCCGCCCCAGACGACATCGATTGGGCCGACGAACTGCGCATCGCCATCGAAGAGCGGGCCGCCATGTCGCCCGACTCCCTCACCGGCTTGGAAGCGAATTTGCGCTTTGCCCAAAAAGAGTCGATGGAAACACGTATTTTTGGCCGCTTGTCGGCTTGGCAAAACTGGATCTTCAACCGCCCGAACGCGGTGGGCGACAAAGGTGCCTTGAAGGTCTATGGCAAGGGCGAGAAAGCCGCTTTCGATTTCAACCGCGTTTAAGGAAACAACATGTCAGCCATCAATTACAGCGAAAAAATCCCGAACAACGTCAACCTGAGTGACGACCGCACACTGCAACGCGCTTTGGAGCAATGGCAACCCAACTTCATCAACTGGTGGGACGACATGGGTCCCGAAGGCACCACCGACAGCGAGGTGTATTTGCGCACCGCGGTCAGCGTGGACCCGCAAGGTTGGGCACAGTTCTGGCCACGTGAAGATGCGCGACTACCGTTGGGGTATTTTTTTAAACCAAGGTGAGGCCGATCGCAAAATCCATTTCGGTGACCACAAAGGCGAAGCCGCTTGGCAAGACGTGCCCGGCGAGCACCGCGCCAATTTGCGCCGCATCATCGTCACGCAAGGCGACACCGAGCCTGCGTCTGTTGAGCAGCAACGTCATTTGGGCCTGACCGCGCCCAGCATGTACGACCTGCGCAACCTGTTCCAAATCAATGTGGAAGAAGGCCGTCACCTGTGGGCCATGGTGTATTTGCTGCACAAACACTTTGGTCGCGATGGCCGTGAAGAAGCCGAGGCACTGTTGGAGCGCCGCAGCGGCCAAGAAGACAACCCCCGCATCTTGCAAGCCTTCAACGAGCAAACCCCCGATTGGCTGAGCTTCTTCATGTTCACTTACTTCACCGACCGTGACGGCAAGTTCCAACTTTGCGCTTTGGCTGAAAGCAGTTTCGACCCACTGGCTCGCACCAGCAAGTTCATGCTGACCGAGGAAGCGCACCACATGTTCGTGGGCGAATCCGGTATTTCACGCGTGATCCAGCGCACCTGTGCCGCCATGAACGAACTCAAAACCGACGACGTGGGCAAGTTGCGTGCGGCCGGTGTGATTGATTTGCCCACCATCCAGCGCTACTTGAATTTCCACTTCAGCGTGACCATCGATTTGTTCGGTGCTGACGAGTCCAGCAACGCGGCCACCTTCTATTCCACCGGCATCAAAGGCCGCTATGAAGAAGGCAAGCGTGACGACGACCATGTGTTGCGCGGCCAAACCTACAAAGTGCTGCACGTGGTCAACGGCCAGTTGCAAGAAAAAGAAGTGCCCATGTTGAACGCCTTGAACGAAGTGCTGCGTGACGACTACATCAAAGACTCTGTCGGTGGTGTCGATCGTTGGAACCGCGTCATTGAAAAAGCCGGTTTGCCGCACCGCCTGAGCGTGCCGCACAAGGCCTTCCACCGCAACATCGGCGCGTTGTCGGGTGCCAAAATTTCGCCCGATGGCCGCGTGGTGTCTGAAAACGAATGGAGCGCCAAGGTCGGCGAATGGTTGCCCACCGCCGAAGACCGTGCTTTTGTGGCCAGCCTGATGGGTCGTGTTGCCGAACCTGGCAAGTTTGCCAACTGGATCGCGCCACCAGCGATTGGCATCAACCGCCAGCCCGTAGACTTCGAATACGTTCGTTTCAACTGATACACCATGAGTGACACCGCAGAGTTGCTGCAACAGCATCTGATCGACCCAGAGGTTTGCATCCGCTGCAACACCTGCGAGGCCACCTGTCCCGTGGGTGCGGTGACGCACGACAGCCGCAACTATGTGGTGGACGCCGACAAGTGCAATCACTGCATGGCTTGTGTGCCGCCGTGCCCCACAGGATCGATTGACCATTGGTTGCCGGTGTTGCGCAGCAAGGCCTACACCGTGGCCGAGCAACTTACCTGGGATGAATTGCCTGCGCCGCAGTCTGACCTTGAGATGCAAGGCGAGGTTGCAGCACCCTTGGCAAGCCCTGAAGTCAGTGTGCCGCCACGCTCTGCGGCCCAACCTTTGACCAATTTGTACGGCCCCAAATCGCCCATCAGCGCCAAAGTGGTGGGCAATATGCAGGTCAACGAGGCCGGCACCGACAACGAAACCCACCACATTGTGTTGGACTTTGGCAGCGTGCCGTTTCCTGTGTTGGAAGGACAGTCGATTGGCATCATCGCGCCGGGTGTGGACGACCACGGTAAACCGCACCATGCGCGTCAATACTCCATCGCCAGTCCCCGCAACGGTGAACGCCCCGGTTACAACAACCTCTCGCTCACGGTGAAGCGTGTGGTGCAAGACCACCAAGGCCAGCCCGTCAAAGGCGTGGCCTCCAATTATTTGTGCGACCTGAAAACCGGCGACACAGTGCAGGTGATTGGCCCGTTTGGCAGCAGCTTCCTCATGCCCAACCACCCTGGCAGCCACTTGGTGATGATTTGCACTGGCACCGGCAGCGCCCCTATGCGCGGCATGACCGAGTGGCGCAGGCGCTTGAAAGCCAGCGGCACATACGAAGGCGGCC
>RFMX01000175.1 GCA_009927495.1 Betaproteobacteria bacterium | reverse complement strand
GTGCGTTCAAAGCGGTGGCGGCAATGCCGAAAACAGAATCCAGGGTTCTCATGGTCTATCACTCCCCTCGAATGGCTTTGCGAAGACCGCTGATGCGGTTTTCCAAAAAGCTCAAAGTGGTTTGGTAATCGGCCGCAGCCTTACCAAAATTGGCCTGCTCAACGTTGATCTCAACGGTGTTGCCGTCAAAAGAGCTGTTGAAAGGAACGCGGTAGCGCATACCGTTGTCGGGCTGTTCTTCAAGCGCCGCGAAATGCTTTTCATGTGTCGCGGCGATGTACTCGCGCTGGGTTTCTTTGAGCATGGCTTTGAAGTCCAGCTCTTCGGCTTTGTAATTGGGGGTGTCCGCATTGGCGATATTGCGCGCCAAGACTTCCATGCGCTGACTGCGAACGCCCAAAGCACGCTCGTGGATGCCAAATGCGTTGCTCAATAAATCCATCATCCCCTCCTTGCCTTGTTGAATTCGCCGTTTTCACGACGCCTGGATAGAAAAACACAAAAACTCAGACTGACCTTGCAAGTTATGTGCCACGCCAAGCTGAGTACTTATCGTTGCGATTCGAGCTTGCCCAGCGGCAACGCCTGTCCAAAGTACCGACACCGCGGCAAGGTTTTGCCGCTTCATCGCAAATAGTCTTGGTTCAAGTAAGCGCCTACCCTCAGTACCTGAGCTCGCTGCTGGTTGTTGACCACCTGCACCGGCGGACTGCTGCGGGTCAGGGTTTGCGCCAGCTTTTGGGCCTGCGCTTTGGCAGCCTCGTACAAGCCCAGTCGCTCATTGGCGTGCTGGTGCAAGCCTTGGACGATGGAGTTGCGGGTGATAAAGGTGTTGGGGTCGCGGTTGACATACAGCTTTTGCGCCTGTGTGCCTGCAATATTCAAATCCGCGTTGGGCGACTTTTCACGCCTGGCGGCGGGTGTGAGCACGGTTAAATACAAATCATCCAAATTGGTCGGCCCCATGGACTTCAAGCCATTTTGGTCAAAGTATTTCTCCACCATATCTAATTGCTGCAACACACTGTGGTTCAAAATCGCCTTGGGATTGCTGGCAAAACCGGCGGTGGCGGCACCTCGGTCGGGTCCGTCACAGAACTGGATGATGCCGTGGCAGCGGTTGTTGGTGGCCTTAGGGTTCATGCCATCGCTCTCCATCAGGGTCAGGCGGGCAAA
>RFMX01000278.1 GCA_009927495.1 Betaproteobacteria bacterium | reverse complement strand
TTCTCACAAATCACGCCACGGTGCTTCAGGCGCTTGTATTTGCCGCACAAACATTCGTAGTCCTTGATGGGCCCGAAAATCTTGGCGCAAAACAAACCGTCACGCTCGGGCTTGAAAGTACGGTAGTTGATGGTTTCAGGTTTTTTGACTTCGCCAAAAGACCAAGAACGGATTTTCTCAGGGGAAGCCAGTCCAATTTTGATGGCATCGAAATGCTCATCAGGTGTGAACTGCTTAAAGAGGTCGAGTAATGATTTCATGAACGCTCCAACTCTATATCGATGCCCAATGAACGAATTTCTTTGACCAACACGTTGAACGACTCGGGCATGCCCGCTTCAATGGCGTGTTCGCCTTTGACGATGCTCTCGTAAACCTTGGTGCGGCCTTGCACGTCGTCGGACTTGACGGTGAGCATTTCTTGCAGGGTGTAGGAGGCGCCATAAGCCTCCAAAGCCCACACTTCCATCTCGCCGAAACGCTGACCACCAAACTGGGCCTTACCGCCCAAAGGTTGTTGTGTGACCAGTGAGTAAGGTCCGGTGGAGCGTGCATGCATTTTGTCGTCAACCAAGTGGTGAAGTTTCAACACATGCATATAGCCCACGGTGGTGGGACGCTCGAAAGCGTCACCGGTTCGACCATCAAACAAGTTCGCTTGGGTACGCGCTGCGGTCAAGCCTTTGGCTGCCATCACATCTTCAGGGTAAGCCAGCTTCAACATGGTGCGAATGTCTTCTTCTGACGCGCCATCGAACACCGGTGTCGCAAAAGGCACGCCGGTCGCGAGGTTATTGGCCATCTCTTTGATGTCTTTGTCTGCCAGTTTGCTGAGCTCTTCTTTGTGACCTGTGCTGTTGTACAAAGTCTCGAGGAAAGCGCGGATCTCAGCAGCCTTGGCTTCTTCTTGCATCATGTGGCCGAGTTGCTGGCCAATGCCTTTGGCAGCCCAGCCCAAATGCACTTCCAACACCTGACCGACGTTCATGCGCGAAGGCACGCCCAAGGGGTTTAGCACGATGTCCACAGGTGTGCCGTCAGCCATGTAGGGCATGTCTTCAACGGGAACAATCTTGGAGACCACGCCTTTGTTGCCGTGACGACCCGCCATCTTGTCACCAGGCTGCAAGCGACGCTTCACTGCCAAGTAGACCTTGACCATTTTCAACACACCAGCTGGCAACTCATCGCCTTGGGTGAGTTTTTTGCGCTTCTCTTCAAAAGCCAAATCGAAGCTGTGACGGGTTTGCGTTAAAGCGTTTTTGATGCTTTCCAGTTGCGAAGCGGTGTCTTCATCGGCAGGACGGATATCAAACCAATGGAACTTCTCGACGCTGTCCAAATAGGCCTTGTCGATCTTGCTGCCTTTGGGCAATTTGTTGGGGCCGCCATTGGCAGTTTTGCCATTGAGCAACTTGCCAATACGATCGAAAGCATCGGCTTCAACGATGCGCAATTGATCGTTCAAATCTAAGCGGAAGCGCTTCAATTCATCGTCGATGATTTGCTGCGCACGCTTGTCACGCACAATGCCTTCGCGGGTGAACACTTGCACATCGATGACCGTGCCTTGTGAGCCTTGGTCAACGCGCAAAGAAGTGTCTTTCACGTCGGAGGCTTTTTCGCCAAAGATGGCGCGCAGCAGTTTTTCCTCTGGCGTCAAAGTGGTTTCGCCTTTGGGAGTGACCTTGCCCACCAACACATCGCCTGGCTGCACTTCAGCACCGACGAAGATGATGCCGGACTCGTCTAAGCGATTGAGTTGCTGTTCTGCCAAGTTGGGAATATCACGGGAAATTTCTTCCGCGCCCAGCTTGGTGTCACGCGCCATCACCACCAGTTCTTCAATGTGGATGGAGGTGTAACGGTCTTCGGCCACCACACGCTCAGAAATGAGGATGGAGTCTTCGAAGTTGTAACCATTCCATGGCATGAATGCCACCAACATGTTTTGACCTAAGGCGAGTTCGCCCAAGTCGGTGGAAGCACCATCGGCCACTACATCGCCTTTGGCGAGTTTGTCGCCACGCTTGACGATGGGGCGTTGGTGAATATTGGTGTTTTGATTTGAACGCTGGTATTTGATGAGGTTGTAAATGTCCACGCCAACTTCACCGGCTTGGGTTTCAGCATCATTCACACGCACCACGATACGGGTGGCGTCAACATAGTCAACCACACCGCCGCGCAAGGCAGTAACCACGGTGCCGGAGTCAATCGCAGCTACACGCTCAATACCTGTTCCAACAAAAGCTTTTTCAGGACGCAAGACAGGCACGGCTTGGCGCTGCATGTTCGCACCCATCAAGGCGCGGTTGGCGTCATCGTGTTCAAGAAAAGGCACCAAAGAAGCTGCCACAGAAACGATCTGGGCAGGAGAGACGTCCATGTACTGAACGCGCTCTTTGCCACACAAAATGGATTCGCCCTTTTCACGCGCAGATACCAAGTCGCCAATCAAGCGGTCATCCTTGCTCAACATCGCATTCGCTTGCGCGATCACGTATTTGGCTTCTTCGATGGCTGACAGGTAATCGATTTCCATGGTGACCTGACCATCGTTCACACGACGGTAAGGTGTTTCGATGAAACCGTATTCGTTCAAACGTGCGTACAAAGACAGCGAGTTGATCAGACCAATGTTGGGGCCTTCTGGTGTTTCAATGGGACATACACGACCATAGTGGGTCACATGCACGTCACGCACTTCAAAACCTGCACGCTCGCGGGTCAAGCCGCCTGGGCCGAGGGCTGACACGCGACGCTTATGCGTGATCTCGGACAAAGGGTTGGTCTGGTCCATGAACTGAGACAACTGTGACGCGCCAAAAAATTCTTTGAGCGCAGCAGAAATGGGCTTGGAGTTGATCAAATCGTGCGGCATCAACGGCTCTTGTTCCGCTTGACCTAAACGCTCTTTCACAGCCTTTTCGATACGCGCCAAACCGGTACGGTATTGGTTCTCGGCCAATTCGCCGACACAACGCACACGTCGGTTGCCCAAGTGATCGATGTCATCGACTTCGCCACGGCCGTTGCGCAAGTCAACCAAAATCTTGACAACAGCCAAGATGTCTTCATTGTTCAGCACCATGGGGCCGGTGGAGTCTTCACGACCGACACGGGCATTGAACTTCATACGGCCTACGCGTGACAAATCGTAGGTATCAGGGTTGTAGAACAAGCGCTGGAACAAAGCTTGCACCGCGTCTTCGGTAGGCGGCTCGCCAGGGCGCATCATGCGGTAGATGGCTACACGCGCAGCAAACTCGTCAGCAGTTTCGTCAATGCGCAGGGTTTGAGAAATGTAAGCACCTTGGTCCAATTCATTGGTGTAGATGCATTGCAAATCTTGTACGCCGCTTGAGCGCAATTTCTTCAGAAGCACTTCAGTCAGTTCTTCATTTGACTTGGCAATGATTTCGCCGGTTTCCTCATCAACAATATTGCGAGCGACGACGCGTCCAATCAAGAAATCTTCTGGAACAGACACGTGGGTGGTACCAGTTTGTTCCATTTCACGCGTGTGTCGTGCAGTGATGCGCTTGTCTTTGGCAACAACCACATTGCCGGACTTATCGGTGATGTCAAAACGTGCAACTTCGCCGCGCAAACGCTCAGCCACAAATTCCATTTGAGCGCCGCTGTCCATCAGTTTGAACGTATCGTTGACGAAGAAGTTGGCCAATATTGCTTCGGGCGTTAAACCAATGGCTTTGAGCAAAATGGTGACAGGCATTTTGCGGCGACGGTCGACGCGGAAATACAAAATGTCTTTGGGGTCGAACTCGTAGTCCAGCCATGAACCACGGTAAGGGATGATGCGAGCGCTGAACAACAATTTGCCAGAGCTGTGGGTTTTGCCCTTATCGTGTTCAAAGAACACGCCAGGTGAGCGGTGTAATTGAGACACGATCACGCGCTCGG
>RFMX01000265.1 GCA_009927495.1 Betaproteobacteria bacterium | reverse complement strand
TGCCGTTGATGATGAATGAGCCTTTGTCTGTCATCAAAGGCACTTCGCCCATGTAGACCTCTTGCTCTTTCACTTCCTTGACAACTTTGGACTGAGGCGTCGATGAGTCGCGGTCGTAAATGATGAGTTGCACACGCGCACGAACGGCAGACGAGAAAGTCAGGCCACGTGTCTGGCACTCGCGCACATCGAATGCGGGCTTGGCGAGGTTGTACTCAAGGTACTTCATCTCGACAAAGCCATTGTGCGAAACGATGGGGAAAGCCGCTTCAAAAGCTGCTTGCAAACCCTCTGAGGTTCGTTTTTTGGGGGCTACATCGGCTTGTAAAAACGCGGTGTACGCGTCTTTTTGCATTTGCAGCAGGTAGGGAACTTCCAGCACGCTATCGCGGCTGCCGAAACTTTTGCGGATGCGCTTGCGTTCGGTAAATGTGTAGGCCATGAGTACTCCGGACTTGATTCACTCGGCGACTGGGGACCGTACAGATGACCAACATCTGCACGTTGTGCTTGGCCCGCTGGCCACTACCAGCGTTGGCGGACGGTTGCGCATTGCACACAACCCGAACCAAGGTTCTTCTGCAGTCAGCTCAGAAGACACTCAACAACAAACACCATATTTGCTGATGGGTGCGCTCTGTGAGCACAAAAGGCTGGCACCTTTTGAGGGTGTCCAGCCTTGTTAAACACCCAGGTTTACTTGAGTTCGACCTTGGCGCCAGCTTCTTCCAATTTCTTCTTGGCGGCTTCAGCATCAGCTTTGGGTGCACCTTCTTTGACGGCTTTGGGAGCGCCGTCGACCAAGTCTTTGGCTTCTTTCAAGCCCAAGCCTGTGATTTCGCGAACAGCCTTGATGACTGACACTTTGTTTGCGCCTGCTTCGAGCAACATGACGTTGAAGTCTGTTTTCTCTTCAGCAGCAGCGGCAGCACCACCACCAGCGGCGGCAGGTGCAGCCATGGCTGCAGCGCTCACACCAAATTTCTCTTCGATGGCTTTCACCAAATCGTTGAGTTCCATGACCGTCATGCTATCCAGTGCGGTCAAAAATGCGTCTTTATCGAATGCCATGTTTTTTCCTTCAATTTTCAGGGCCGCCTAATGGGCAGCAAATGTTTTGAATGCGCTGCAAGCCTTAGGCTGCAACTGCTTCGCCTTTTTTCGCCGCCAACGCGCCAAGCACCACTGCGGTACGTGACATGGGCGACATGAGCAAGCCACACAACTGCGCGAGCAAAACTTCCTTGGATGGAATGCTGGCCAATTGTTTGACGCCGTTGACATCCAGTGCTTTTCCAGCAAATGCGCCGCCACGAATAACCAATTTGTCGTTGGTCTTGGCGAAATCAGCCACCACTTTGGCGGCTGCAACTGCATCTGTTGAAAAACCATAGATCAGCGGGCCGGTCATCTGGTCTGCGACACTTTCAAAAGCCGTACCAGCGACAGCGCGGCGAGCCAAGGTGTTTTTCAACACACTCAGCGATACGCCATGGCTGCGCGCATTGGCGCGAAACTTGATCATGTCAGCGACCGTGATGCCGCGGTATTCCGCCATCACCAGCGTCTGCGCTTGTGCTGCAAGTCCCGCCACTTCGGCGACCACTGCTTCTTTTTCACTGCGATTCAGACTCAAGGTCTACTCCTTCAAAATGTGTTGTTGGGTTAGCCCCTTCAACACGCCACTTTTGCAGCGACCTGACTGTCAAGAAAAAATTCTTTTCAGCGGGATCGCCATCTGCGTTGGCTGGTGAATTAAGTGCAGTCGTGCTGCACGCCAACGGTCTTGGATGGCTCAAGCCAGTTTTGCAACCGACCCGACCCACCGCTTCTTGCACCACCTTTGCAGGCAAGGCAAGAAATTGCCAAACGCTTTAAGCGTTCAATGTTTGTGTATCTACTCGCACGCCCACACCCATGGTGGAGGACACGGCCAACTTGCGCAGGTAAACACCTTTGCTGGTTGCTGGCTTGGCTTTGTTCAATGCATCAATGAGCGCCAACAAATTGCCATGCAATTTGTCGCTGTCAAATGAACGACGGCCAATGGTGCCGTGAACAATACCGGCCTTGTCAACGCGAAACTGCACCTGACCCGCTTTGGCATTTTTCACTGCGGTCGCGACGTCAGGCGTCACTGTGCCCACCTTGGGATTGGGCATCAGACCACGTGGGCCCAAAATTTGGCCCAGAGTACCAACAACACGCATCGCGTCAGGGGCAGCAATGACCACATCGAAAGGCATGTCACCAGCTTTCACGCGGGCAGCCAAATCATCCATGCCGACAACATCAGCGCCTGCAGCCAAAGCTTCTTCAGCTTTCGCGCCTTGGGCAAATACAGCCACTCGAGCGGTTTTGCCAGTGCCATTGGGAAGCACCACGGCGCCACGCACCACTTGGTCAGATTTTTTAGCGTCAATGCCAAGTTGCACAGCCACGTCGATGGATTCATCGAACTTAGCGGTTGCGCATTCTTTAACAATGGCCAATGCGTCTGTAAATGGGTAGAGCTTGTTGGAGTCGACTTTGCCAGCAACAGCTTTTTGTTTTTTGGTGAGCTTGCTCATACCACGCCCTCCACGGTCACGCCCATGGAACGTGCAGAGCCAGCAATGGTGCGAACAGCTGCATCCAAATCAGCAGCAGTCATGTCAACCATTTTGGCTTTGGCGATCTCCTCTAACTGCGCACGGGTGATTTTGCCGACCTTGTCGACATGCGGCTTGGATGAGCCTTTGTCGAGCTTGATGGCTTTCTTGATCAAGGTGACCGCAGGCGGAGTCTTGATGATGAATGTGAAAGATTTGTCTGCAAACGCGGTAATGACCACGGGTAAAGGCAGACCAGGCTCTACGCCTTGGGTCTGGGCGTTAAAA
>RFMX01000218.1 GCA_009927495.1 Betaproteobacteria bacterium | reverse complement strand
GGCCTTGGGATCGGCTGGCTAAACCTGACATTGCGAGGAGCGCAGCGACGTGGCAATCGCAATGACGGGGGTTAGGTTCGCGCCAACACCGGTGCCAAAGCTATTCCGGTATGGGTGCCCAGCTTCACCAAGCCCTCAGGCGTGGTTGCGCCCACGACCCTGCCGCCGCCATTGCCGCCTTCGGGACCCAAATCGATGACCCAATCGGCTTCAGCGATGACATCCAAATCATGCTCAATGACGATGACGCTGTGACCCCCATCGACCAAGCGATGTAGTACGCGAATAAGTTTGTCGACATCCGCCATGTGCAAGCCCACAGTAGGTTCATCCAAGACATACAAGGTGTGCGGCGTTTTTTGGCCACGACGCGCCACCTCGTCTTTGACCTTGGAGAGTTCAGTCACCAACTTGATGCGCTGCGCCTCACCGCCACTGAGGGTGGGTGAAGGTTGGCCTAAGGTGAGGTAACCCAAACCCACGTCTTTCAACAACTGCAAAGGGTGGCTGATGAGGGGCATGGCGGCGAAGAAGTCCACCGCTTCATCAACCTCCATTTGCAAGACCTCGCCAATGCTTTTGCCACGCCATCGCACCGACAAGGTTTCGGGGTTGAAACGTGCGCCTCTGCACACCTCGCACAGCACTTTGACATCAGGCAAAAAACTCATCTCGATCGTGCGCAGGCCTTGGCCTTCGCAACCAGGGCATCGGCCTTCACCGGTGTTGAAACTGAAGCGCCCTGGCCCATAGCCTCTTGCTTTGGCTTCCAAAGTTTCGGCAAACAGCTTGCGTATGGTGTCCCAAAAACCAATGTAGGTGGCCGGGCAACTGCGCGGTGTTTTACCAATCGGGGTTTGATCGACTTCCAGCACCCGCTCAATGCTTTCATAGCCCGTCAAACCCACACAGCCTTGCCACACAGGCAACTTGCCCGCATCGTGGGCTTTTCGGCCTGCCTGGGTAGAGCGCAAACTCACCACCGTCTGCACATTGGCCAGCAACACATCACGCGCCAAGGTCGATTTACCCGAACCACTCACGCCCGTCACCGCCACCAAGCGATGCAAAGGAAATGCAGCCGATAAGGTTCCCAAGTTGTGTAAATCTGCACCCATCACTTGCAGACTTTCTGTTTTACTTTTGCTGCGCTGATCCAGGGTGACGCTGCGCCGCGATTGCAAAGGGTGTTGCATGGCGCAGCGTAAATAGCGACCAGTTTGGGAGTCTGATGCACCCATGACGTCCGCCACAGAGCCTTGGGCCACCAAATGGCCACCGCGTTTGCCAGCGCTGGGACCAATGTCAATGATGTGGTCTGCACGGCGTATGGTGTCTTCGTCGTGCTCTACCACCACCAAGGTATTGCCTTTGTCGCTCAGGCTTTTTAAAGCGTCCAGCAAGATATGGTTGTCACGGGCATGCAAGCCAATGGTGGGCTCATCCAACACATAGCACACGCCTTGCAAATGACTGCCCAACTGTGCCGCCAAACGGATGCGCTGCGCCTCGCCACCGCTGAGCGTGGGTGCGCCGCGGTCCAAGGTCAAATACCCCAAGCCCACACGCTCTAAAAACGCCAAGCGACTTTCAATTTCCGGCAAGAGGTCACGCGCAATATCGGCATCGCGTCCTTGCAATCGCAAGCCTTTAACCCAGGTCGACATGTCGACCACGCTGCGTTGCGCCAACTCGGTAATCGCAGCACCACCAAAGTACACCGCTCTAGCAGTTGCGTTCAAACGGGTACCCGCACAAGCTGCACAGGCTTTGTCGCTCACCTCATCCAACTCAGGTTCAGCAAAACTTTTTTCTCGGCCTTTGTCTTGCGCATCAGCCACCGAATCGTCCATGGCTTTGCGTTGTTCACGCGACAGTGCTAAACCTGTGCCCACGCAGTCACCACACCAACCATGCTTGCTGTTGTAAGAGAACAAGCGCGGGTCAAGCTCTGCGTAAGAGGTGTCGCACACAGGGCAAGCGCGGCGCGTGGAATACGCTTGCAAACGGCCAATGCCCGCTGTTGACTCGCCGTTCAGCATCGCCTCTTTCAAAGCGCCTATGTCACTCAGCACATGCACCACACCTTTGCCATGCTCCAAGGCGGTGAGCAAGGCTTGGCGCAACACATCTTCTTGTGCGGGGTCTATGGTCAAACTGGCCACCGGCAATTCGATGGTGTGCTCTTTGAAGCGGTCAAGGCGCGGGAAACCGGTGGTCGTTAAAAAGTTGCCATCCACTCGTAAGTGGGTGAAGCCACGCGGACGCGCCCAATCCGCCAGTTCGGTGTAAACGCCTTTGCGGTTCATCACCAAGGGGCTGAGCAAGCCAATGTGCTGGCCGCGGTATTCGCGCATCAACAAGGCAGTTAAGCGCTCAGGCGTTTGAGGTTGCACTGCTGCATCGTCATGAATACAATGCTGTGTGCCCAGCTTTACATACAGCAGCCGCAGAAAGTGCCAAATTTCAGTGGTGGTACCCACGGTGGACTTGCGCCCACCACGCGACAAGCGCTGCTCGATCGCCACGGTGGGGGGAATACCGTAAACCGCATCCACCTCGGGCCGGCCAGCAGGCTGCACAATGCTTCGCGCATAGGCGTTCAAACTTTCCAGGTAACGGCGTTGCCCTTCGTTGAACAAAATATCAAACGCCAAGGTGGACTTACCGGAACCACTGACACCGGTCACCACATTGAACTGCCCACGCGGTATGTCAACGCTCAAGCTCTTCAAGTTGTGCTCTTTGGCGTGAACGATTCGAATAGCGTTGCTGATTTCGGGTCGCGCCACCGCCGCGTATTGGGCAACGGTCTCATTCACCGCATGGACTTGCCCCATGCTTTGCTCGTAGTCGCGCAAGGCTTGCCCA
>RFMX01000004.1 GCA_009927495.1 Betaproteobacteria bacterium | reverse complement strand
AGTCGGGTGTTGTTGGAGGGGCTGAATGTGTGGCGCAGAATCAAGTTGATAATCCGTTGAAATTTCCCCAATGATAGGCATTCGATGATCGGCAAGTTGAGCGGCACCCTGAGCGAAAAAAATCCTCCCCAAGTATTGGTGGATTGCCAAGGCGTGGGCTATGAGGTGGATGTGCCCATGAGCACCTTCTACAACTTGCCCGCAGTTGGCGAAAAAGTTCGCTGCTGACGCATTTTGTGGTGCGTGAAGATGCGCAAATTTTGTATGGGTTTGGTTCTGTGGAGGAGCGTGCCGCGTTTCGCCAGCTCATCAAAATATCGGGCGTGGGCCCGCGCATGGCCTTGGGTGTGCTCAGTGGCATGAGCGTGGCTGAGTTGGCGCAGGCCATCACCTTGCAAGAAGCCGGGCGCTTGGTGAAGATCCCCGGCATCGGCAAAAAAACCGCTGAACGCTTGCTGCTCGAACTTAAAGGCAAGATGGGCGCGGACTTGGGGCCGTCTTCGGTACCTGTTGGCGACAGCACCCAAAACGACATCTTGCAAGCGCTGGTGGCCTTGGGTTACAGCGACAAAGAAGCCGCCTTGAGCCTGAAATCCTTGCCTGCGGGTGTGGGTGTGAGCGAGGGCATCAAGTTCGCGCTCAAAGCCTTGGCCAGATAAGCACAGCCATGAGCATTCAAACCGACAACTTTGGCGAAGACTTCAACCCGGCACCCCGTGTGGTGTCAGCCGCACCGGTGAGTCCGCGTGAAGAGGCGATAGAGCGTGCCTTGCGCCCCAAACTGCTGCAAGAGTATGTGGGCCAAGCCAAGGTGCGCGAGCAATTGGAATTTTCATTGGTGCAGCACGCAACCGCGATGAAGCACTCGACCATGTGCTGCTGTTTGGCCCACCGGGCTTGGGCAAAACCACGCTCAGCCACATCATTGCGCAAGAGCTGGGTGTGAACCTGCGCCAAACCAGTGGGCCGGTGTTGGAAAAGCCCAAAGACTTGGCCGCACTTCTGACCAACTTAGAAAAAAACGATGTGCTGTTCATCGATGAAATCCACCGCTTGTCACCCGTGGTGGAAGAAATTTTGTACCCCGCGCTGAGGACTACCAAATCGACATCATGATTGGCGAAGGCCCTGCGGCGCGCAGCATCAAGCTGGACTTGCAGCCCTTCACCTTGGT
>RFMX01000195.1 GCA_009927495.1 Betaproteobacteria bacterium | reverse complement strand
ACGCACAACCATGATGGCGAAGAACAAGACGTCGTTGAGTCCATTGTTCCCCTCATGCCCATCGTGTTGCCCATTGGCGGCGGCATTTTGATTTTCTTGTTGGCCTTTATCGCGGTCTTCATGGCCTGAATCGGCCGCTGACCCGTTACCTGACAGCGCCTACCCCATGGCGCTTTTTTATTGGCTTGAGGTGAATGCCTTGTTTGAATGCCCTGCAGGGCATTGACCTTAACCAATTGAAGTTAGGAGCTCCCCATGAATGCACCCGTCCCTCAAGGAATCGGGCTGAATGCCCCGTCTTTTGTGAAAAACGCCAAGCTCATCGCTTGGGTCGCCGACATGGCGGCCTTGTGCAAACCCGCCGCAGTCCACTGGTGTGACGGCAGCGAGGCCGAGTACCAACAACTCTGCCAAGTGCTGGTGAACGCCGGCACTTTCAAGAAACTCAACCCCGCCAAGCGCCCAACTCCTTCCTAGCCTGCTCCGATCCCACGGACGTGGCGCGGGTGGAAGACCGCACCTACATCTGCTCTGAACACAAAGAGCATGCTGGCCCCACCAACAACTGGATGGCCCCCGCCGAGATGCGCCAAACCCTGCAACCGCTGTTTGACGGCTGCATGGCCGGCCGCACCATGTACGTGGTGCCCTTCTCCATGGGCCCCTTGGGCAGCCCGATCGCCCACATCGGCATTGAACTGTCTGACAGTGCCTATGTGGCGGTCAACATGAAAATCATGACCCGCATGGGTCAAGCGGTGTATGACGTGCTGGGCGAGAACGGCGAATTCGTGCCCTGCGTGCACACCGTGGGAGCGCCTTTAAAAGCCGGTGACCAAGATGTCAGCTGGCCGTGCAACAAAACCAAATACATCGTGCACTACCCCGAGACCCGCGAAATCTGGTCTTACGGCTCCGGCTACGGCGGCAATGCGCTGTTGGGCAAAAAATGCTTCGCGCTGCGCATCGCCTCCAACATGGGCCGCGACCAAGGCTGGCTGGCCGAGCACATGCTCATCTTAGGCGTGACCAACCCCGAAGGCAAAAAGTACCACGTGGCTGCGGCCTTCCCCAGCGCTTGTGGCAAAACCAATTTCGCCATGTTGATCCCACCTGCGGGCATGCCCGGCTGGCAGGTCACCACCATCGGTGACGACATCGCCTGGATCAAACCCGGTGCCGATGGCCGTCTGCGCGCCATCAACCCCGAGGCCGGCTACTTTGGCGTGGCGCCTGGCACCAACACCTTGACCAACCCGAACTGCATGGCCAGCTTGGACCGTGACGTGATCTTCACCAACGTGGCCTTGACCGACGACGGCGATGTGTGGTGGGAAGGCATGAGCGACGCGCCTGCGCATTGCATCGACTGGCAGGGCAAAGACTGGACTCCCGCCATTGCAAAGAAACCGGCGCCAAAGCCGCCCACCCCAA
>RFMX01000406.1 GCA_009927495.1 Betaproteobacteria bacterium | reverse complement strand
TGGGCGCAGTTTCACGGTAGATGGCGACGAAACTTTGCTCTCTGCCGGTATTCGACAAGGCTTGAACATGCCTTACGGTTGCAAGGACGGTGCATGTGGTTCTTGCAAATGCAAAAAGATCAGCGGCGAGGTGCAACTGGGTACCTACCAAGCCAAAGCTTTGAGCGATGAAGAACGGGCCCAAGGCTTGGTATTGACCTGTTGTGCCACCGCTTCATCTGATGTGGTGTTGGAGTCCAAGCAAGTCACTTCGGCAGACGCTTTTCCCATGAAGAAAATGCCGGTTCGCATTGCTTCCATGGAAAAAGTCTCCCGCGATGTGATGCGCATCTTCCTGCAACTTCCCGCCACCGAATTGATGCAATACCACGCTGGTCAGTATGTGGAGTTTTTGCTGCGTGACGGTTCACGCCGCGCCTATTCCATGGCGAACGCACCCCACACCTTGGCGGCTGATGCGCCCAAAGTTGAGCTGCACATCCGGCATATGCCAGGCGGCAAATTCACCGACCATGTGTTTGGCGCTATGAAGGAAAAAGAGATTCAACGTGTTGAAGGACCCCAAGGCAGCTTTTATTTGCGCGAAGACAGTGATGCGCCCATCGTGCTTCTTGCTTCTGGCACAGGATTTGCCCCCATCAAAGCCTTGATGGAGCATATGCAACACAAAGGCATCACCCGTCCCACACGTTTGTACTGGGGTGGGCGTCGTCCTGCTGATTTGTATATGCACGATTGGGTATTGGCGCAACTGCCTGTGATGCCCCATTTGCAGTACATCCCTGTGGTGTCAGACGCTCTGCCCGAAGACGCATGGACAGGCAGAACAGGATTTGTTCATAAGGCAGCGCTGCAAGACACCCCCAGCTTGGCAGGTCACCAGGTGTACGCCTGCGGTGCGCCCATCGTGGTGGATTCTGCCAAGCGAGACTATGTTGCGAGTGGTTTGCCAGAGGACGACTTCTTCGCCGACTCGTTCACCAGCGAGGCTGACAAAGCCGCTGTTTAAGGCTTTCGGGCCTGCGTGTTTTTCTCTCGCAAAGCCCGCAACTTCTCGGCGATCTTGATTTCCAAACCCCGCTCCACCGGTTCGTAAAGGGTGGGCGGCGTCATGCCATCCGGCCAGTAGTTTTCACCTGCGGCAAAGGCGTCGGGTTCGTCATGGGCATAGCGATAGGCTTTGCCGTAGTCCAGGTCTTTCATCAAAGCGGTGGGGGCGTTGCGCAGGTGCAGGGGCACAGGGCGTGTGCCATCGGCCTTGATGAGTTTGCGCACGCTGTTATAGGCTTTGTAAACCGCGTTGGACTTGGGGGCAATGGCCAAATACACCACGCACTCGGCCAAGGCCAACTCGCCCTCGGGTGAGCCCAAGCGCTCGTAAACCTCGGCGGCATCCAAGGCCAAGCGCAAGGCGCGGGGGTCTGCCAAGCCAATGTCTTCGGCGGCCATGCGGATCATGCGCCGCGCCATGTATTTGGGCTCAGCCCCGCCATCAAGCATTCGCACCAACCAGTAGAGCGCGGCATCGGGGTCAGAGCCACGCACCGATTTATGCAGCGCACTGATGCTGTCGTAAAACTGCTCACCCCCCTTGTCGTAGCGGCGCATGCGCTCGCCCAGTACCTTCATCAGCCAAGCGTCACTGACCTGCATCAGCTTGTCATGCTGCGCCGCCACCGCCAAGGTCTCCAAAGTGTTGAGCAAACGCCGGGCGTCGCCATCGGCGTAAGCAATCAAACGGGCTTGGGCATCGTCGTCCAAGCTGGGCACGGCGTGGATGGCGCGGGCTTTGTCGATGATGTGGGCTAAATCGACTTCTGACAGTGGCTGCAACACATACACCGCCGCCCGCGACAACAGCGCGGAGTTCACTTCAAAAGATGGGTTCTCAGTGGTCGCACCAATGAAGGTGAACAATCCCGACTCGACATGCGGCAAAAACGCGTCTTGCTGGCTTTTGTTGAAGCGGTGCACCTCGTCGACAAACACAATCGTGCGTTTGGGGGCCAGTGAATCCCGCTCGGCCAGCGCCTTGTCCACCGCTTCACGGATTTCTTTCACCCCACCGAGCACCGCGCTGATGGCCAAAAACTGCGCATCAAACGCGTCGGCCATCAAGCGTGCGATGGTGGTTTTGCCGACGCCCGGTGGCCCCCACAAAATGCAGCTGTGCGGTTGACCCGACTCAAACGCCACCCGCAGGGCCATACCCTCGCCCAGCACCTGCTGCTGGCCAATCACCTCGCCCAAGCTACGAGGGCGCAGGCGCTCGGCCAAGGGGGTGTGGTTCAAGGGCGAACCACATCCGCCCCCTTGGGCGGCACAAATGTGAAATAGGACATGGCGAGGTTGGCAGGATTGACTTCTATGCGTTCAAAACGCATCTGTGAACGGTTTCCAAAAGCGTCCAAGATATCTAATTGGCTTAACAATGCCTGGCCTGTATCTGTACGCAAACCGATACGCACGCTTTGCAAACCAGCGTCTTTGATTTTGGGGGTAGCCACCACCCAATCCAAGCCTTCATCTGAGGGCGCTGCTTTCAAAGCAAACTCTTTGCTGAGTGAAGCAATATCTTGCGCGGAAGCAATCAAAGCTGCTGGTGTGCTGCCCAAGGTCTGCGCTTGGTTACGCACCGTGACTTGGTTTAAATCGGTATCGAACAACCAAAGCAGCTGACCATCCGCAACGATGTTTTGCACATAGGGTTTGCTGTAATCAAAACGGAAAACGTTGGGGCGAATGAAAGCGAAAACACCTGAAGAGGTTTTGGGTCTGAGAGGCCTGCCTTCTTTGGCGGGTGCAGTCACCACTTGCACAAAATCGGCTCGCCAACTGCGGGTGGACTTTAAAAATTGCGCCAAGCTGTCCAAGCTGTCGGCATGCGCCACACCCACGACAAAACACAAGGCGACTGAGACGATGAAGTGAAATGAAATTTTCATTCTGCGCGGGTAGGCACCAAAATCTCACGCTGACCGTTGGTACTCATGGCGCTGACCAAACCAGCTTTTTCCATGTCTTCCACCAAACGGGCAGCGCGGTTGTAGCCAATTTTCAAATGGCGTTGCACCAGCGAAATGCTGGCTTTTCGGTTCTTCAAAACCACCTCAACTGCTTGGTCATAAAGCGGGTCTTTTTCACCTGCAATGTCACCAAACAAATCGGGGCCTTCCGAGCCGCCTTCGACCGTACCACCTTCGAGAACGCCTTCGATGTAATTGGGCTCACCTTGGGTTTTCAAATAACTGACCACCCTGTGGACTTCGTCATCGCTGACAAAAGCGCCATGGACACGAATGGGGAAACCAGTGCCACTGGGCAAATACAACATATCGCCCATGCCCAGCAAGGCTTCTGCGCCCATTTGGTCGAGGATGGTGCGGCTGTCAATTTTGCTGCTGACCTGAAACGCAATGCGCGTGGGAATATTGGCTTTGATCAATCCGGTGATGACGTCCACACTGGGGCGTTGTGTCGCCAAGATCAAATGGATGCCAGCCGCACGGGCTTTTTGTGCCAAACGGGCAATGAGCTCCTCGATCTTTTTGCCCACCACCATCATCAGGTCGGCCAACTCATCGATCACCACCACAATGTGGGGCAAGCGGTCCAGCGGTTCCGGCTCATCGGGCGTGAGGCTGAACGGATTGGTCAAGGCTTGGCCGTTCTCCCGAGCTTCATCCAATTTGTGGTTGTAACCCGCCAAGTTACGCACGCCAAGCTTGCTCATCAGCTTGTAGCGTCGCTCCATTTCGCCCACACACCAATTCAAGCCATGTGCAGCTTGCTTCATGTCAGTCACAACTGGGGCCAATAAATGCGGAATGCCTTCATACACCGACATTTCTAGCATCTTGGGGTCAATCATCAGCATCCGGACGTCCCGCGCTTCGGCTTTGTAGAGCAGCGACAAAATCATGGCGTTGATACCCACAGACTTGCCCGAACCCGTGGTGCCCGCTACCAACACATGTGGCATCTTGGCCAAATCAGCCACCACCGGGTTGCCGCCAATGTCTTTGCCCAAACCCATGGTGAGCATGGATTTGGCTTCGTTATAAACCGATGAGCCCAAAATTTCGCTCAAGCGAATGGTTTGGCGTTTGCTGTTGGGCAACTCCAGCGCCATGAAGTTTTTCCCAGGGATGGTTTCCACCACGCGGATGGACACCATGCTGAGGGATCGCGCCAAATCTTTGGCTAAGTTCACCACTTGCGAGCCTTTGACGCCGGTCGCAGGCTCGATCTCGTAGCGAGTGACCACAGGGCCAGGGGCTGCAGCCAACACCTTGACCTCAACGCCAAAGTCACGCAATTTTTTCTCTATCAAGCGACTGGTGAACTCAATGGTTTCTGCGTCCACAGGATCTAGCTTGACTTGCGAGGCGTCAAGCAACTCTACCTGTGGCAAGCGTGAATCGGGCAAATCATTGAACAAAGGTTTTTGCCGCTCACGGGCGACACGCTCACTTTTGGGAGGCGCTGGTTCGGGTTCGACCACGATACGCACAGGGTGAGCAGGTATGTCTGCGTTCTCATCACGCTCCCATACCATGTCTTTTTCTCGGGCTCGGGCTGCTGCTTCGCCAAGGGCCAAATCTTGGGCAATTTCACGCTTTTCGCGCTGCTGTTCAATCAGGCCATCAATCGCAGCGCCCATTTTTTCAGCAAGCTGAATCCAAGAAAAACGAAATACCCACGACAAACCAACCACCATGAAGACAATGAAAACCAGGCCAGAACCATTGAAGCCGAGCCAGCTGTTGGCGGTACTGCCCACCAAGTAGCCCAACACACCTCCCGCATGGTGGCCGGGCAATTGACTTTCAAAGCGGTAAAGACGGGTGAACTCCAAACCTGTGCTGGAGAGCAGCAACATCACCAAGCCGCTCCAAAACGCCCAGCGCGTCAAGCGCCAAATATCGGGGTCGGGGGCTGCTTTCTCTTCGCTGCGCAAACGATTGGCCAAGGCCGACAACCAACTGGCCAAGCCAGCCAAATAGCACCAAAACACCGAATAGCCCAGCAAGAAAAAAGACAAGTCGCTGACAGCTGCACCAACTCGCCCACCCCAATTGCGAATATGGGGGTTAGAACCTGAAGTTGTCCAAGCTGGGTCCAGAGCAGAATGGCTGACGATGGCCAAGAGCCAAAAAAGCAAAACCACAAACCCAACGGCCAAAGCGATTTCTTGGATAAATCGCTGCCAGCCCGTCATTTCGGGCGGCTTTTCACGGGTGTTGTTGAGTGTGTTTAACGAGTAAGTCATGACAGAAGCGAAGCTTAACAGGAGCGTAAAAGCAGACAATGACTGCAAGCCCTAAAATCACGGCTTCCCGTGCGGCACTTATGCTCACGCTCTAGGCTCAGACCCCTCCATCCCATGACATCCCCCCAACACAGCAAAGTTCTTATTTTGGGCTCAGGCCCTGCCGGCTACACCGCCGCCGTTTACGCCGCACGCGCCAACCTTCAACCCACCCTCATTACCGGCATGGCCCAAGGCGGTCAACTCATGACCACCACCGAAGTGGACAACTGGCCAGCCGATGTGCATGGTGTGCAAGGCCCCGATCTGATGCAGCGGTTTTTGGAACATGCTGAGCGCTTCAATACCAAGATGGTGTTTGATCACATCAACAAAGTGGACTTCTCCAAGCGTCCGTTCACTTTGATGGGCGACAGTGGTACTTACACCTGTGACGCTCTTATCATCGCCACCGGCGCTTCGGCCAAATACCTAGGCCTTCCCTCTGAGCAGTCGTTCATGGGCCGTGGCGTCTCAGGTTGCGCCACCTGCGACGGTTTCTTCTACCGCGATCAGGTCTGCTGCGTGGTCGGCGGGGGCAACACCGCGGTTGAGGAAGCTCTGTACCTCTCCAATATCGCCACCAAAGTTCACTTGATTCACCGCCGCGACAAATTCAAGGCTGAGGCCATCATGATCGACAAGCTCATGGACAAAGTGAAGGCCGGAAAAATTGTGCTGGAAGTGCACAGTGTGTTGGACGAAGTGTTGGGCGACGCATCGGGGGTCACCGGTGTGCGTTTGAAAAGCACTTTGGACAGCAGCACCCGTGATTTGGCTGTGCATGGCTGCTTTATTGCCATTGGTCACCAGCCCAACACCGGTATTTTTGAAGGCCAGTTGGCCATGAAAGACGGCTACCTCATCACCCAAAGCGGCTTGCAAGGCATGGCCACGCAAACCAGCGTGCCTGGTATTTTTGCGGCTGGGGATGTGCAAGACCATATTTACCGCCAAGCCATCACCAGCGCAGGTACGGGTTGCATGGCCGCCTTGGATGCCCAGCGCTTTTTGGAGCAATAAAGCCCAATTAAGGCCCCTCAGGGGTTTCAGGCTACAATCTTTGGCTCTGTGGATTTAATCCAGGGGATACCGCCCCCCCCATTTGGCGAGGTCAAGCCTGATCACTTTAGGTTGTCAGGCTGTTAGTTGAAGGAGTGTCTAC
>RFMX01000312.1 GCA_009927495.1 Betaproteobacteria bacterium | reverse complement strand
GGGATATTGTTCTTTAACGACGACAGGGGGTTAATGCCTACACGGGAAAAATCATTGAACTCCAATTGGAACATCAAGCGACTGTTGGGGCTGTCGGTCAAGGACACTTGGCTGCGCGAGACCACCACGCGACCCACCCAACACCCCGCGTCGTACTCCAAACCCGTCAGGGTTTCAATGAAGCGCTTCTCCAGCATGCTGTAGTTACCCCGACCCACAGTGAACCAGCGCTGCTCGCCCAAACCACGTCCGCGTCCATTATCGACACCACGGTCACCCCACAAGTCGTTAAGCGGCCATTGCCAAGCCATGTCCAGGGTGGTGGCAACAGAACGCTGGTAGCGGTAAGACGCGGTCACGACACGGTAGCTGCTGGGGTTGTAACGCGTGCCCACCGATGAGCGCTCGGAAATCGCCTTCTCTGGGTTGTATTGCACGATGCTGTCAAGCGCCCAGCGTGGCGTTAAATAGGTGCTGGCGCCCAACAAGATATCGCTGTAGCTGTCTGTCAAAGGCGTGTCTGTGGGTGTGAGCAACACTTTTTGGTCTTTGAAGCGAAAGCGCTGCGCCAACGCAAACTTGGCACCCTCACCACCCGTTTCAGGGTTGATCAACCGGGATGTGGCACCCACGGTCAAAGTCCGGCTGTCGGAAATGCGGTCCTGACCAGAGAAAGCATTCTCGGTAAAGATGGTGGCAAAGTTAAAGTCGTTAAAGCCAGTATCGTAGTTAGGCAGATCGCTTTGGGCACGGTAAGGCGTGTTGACAAAATAAGCCCGCGGCTCCAAAGTTTGCGTCCAATCTGTGCCAAACCATTGGCTTGGTCGCTCAAACACCACGCCGCTGTCAATGCTGAAGCTTGGCACGGTGACGCTGGCATTGTTGCTGGCTGTGCTGGTGCCGTAGATACCTTTGTAGGTTTCGTCATATTGGTATTGGCGGGTTTGCAGCATCAGCTTAGGTGTGACGTAGCCATAAGGCAAATAGTGGGGAGCGCTGACTTGGGTGAGTAAAACAAAGCGCTGAGCGTTGGGTTGATTGCAATACTGACTCCTTGCATAGACGCTGCAATACCAAAGTCTGTCCGCGCTGAAGCGGGTGGCTTCGCCGCCCACCGACAAATCCAAGCCTCCCACATCCGCACGCAAGTAATTGGCATTGATCTGTGGCAAGCGGTTAAAGGGAGGCGCTATTGGAGAGTTGACGTCTTGCAACGTTTGGTACTGGGTGACACTGGTAGAGGTAGAGAATGTACCGTTGGCCCAACCCAAAGTGGCAGAAGACGGCAATAAGCGTTGCGTTAAGGGTCCGCCCGCGACGGTAGAGAAATCTTTCCAGTAATCAGCGTCACTGACTCTATTGATATTAAAGCCAAACCCTATGGGCTGTCGGGTATCTGACCACCCATTGTGTTGGTGCGAATAGCCCCAGCGAGATTTACCACGCAAAGAGTCATAAGGCATGACATTGAGTTTGGCCACGCCGTCAAATGGCGGGCTGGGAATTTTGCGCTCAAGGTAACGAAACTCACTGTCAAACCGCGTGCCGCGCTTGGCCATCGAGGTGGTGGTCACTGTCAGGTCGCGGTTAGGCGCCAAATTCACGTAGTAGGGCAAACTGGCTTCAACGCCGCCTTTGTTGTCGATCGCAAAAGCGGGGGGCAAAAAACCCGACTTACGCTGGGCACTCAAAGGAAAGCTAAAGGAGGGTATGGGCAACAAAGGCACATTCATAAAGCGCAGCACCCCGTCTTCGGCCAAGCCCTCATTCAAGTCGTTGTCGAAGTTGATTTTTTCTGCTTCGACCATCCAGTCAGGCAACCATGAGGGGCCGGGTTTGCGGGTACAGGTGGTGTAGGTAGCTTTCTTGGCCACCGCATGCTTGTCGTCAATAAAGTCAATACGCTCAGCTTTGCCATGGCCTTCTGAGCGCAAAAAGGTGTAAGACGGGTTAAGGAAAAAACCGCTGAACGCATCGACTTGCAAGTCAAGCAAACTTCCTTGGTAGCGGTTGCCGCCGCGGTTCATGTACACATTGCCGCTGGCACGGGCGCGGTCGTCGGGCTGGTAATAGTCAATGCTGTCAGCCTGAATCAAGGTGTCCGCTTTGCGCAGCACGCTGTTGCCTTGTAAGGATGTATCCAGATCGGTTCGGCCGGTAATAAAGTCGCTTTGCACAAAGGTAGGGAGCTGGTTGCGCATTTGCGGCGTCCAACGCTCCATCAGCCCCGTGCTGGGCTTGAGTTTGAGCGAGGGCTCTCCTTCTTGCGCAAAAGCGGACGCGCACACCAAGGCCGCGCAGCACCCTAGGCTGGTGAACACCGACAATAGAAAATTCTTGCGCATGTAAGAAGACTGGGCTGCCCGAGAGCGCTGTTTGTAGAATTTGGATTATCCATGAGCCCATCTCCCCAAGACTTTACTGCCGACCATGCCCTGACATCGGCGATTCAACTGCTGGGTTGGCCCCAAGCTTCTCGCGCCCAAGCTTTTGCCCATTGGCTTGAATCTGTGTCAACGACACACCAACTCCGGCCAGCAACTGTGCGTGCGGCCAGTGCAGACGCCAGCTTTCGGCGTTACTTCAGGGTCGATACCCCTGAGAGCAGCTTGATCATCATGGACGCACCCCCTGACAAGGAAAACAGCCAGCCCTTTGTGGAAATTGCTGCTTTGATGCATGCAGCCGGCTTGTTGGTGCCTAAAGTGCTGGCTTGGGACGCTGACCAAGGTTTTATGCTGCTCGACGATCTGGGTCCAAACACCATGATGCAAGCACTTGACCAAGGTCACACTGAGCGCAATGGGGTTTTGTTTGGCAGGGCGCTGGATGCCCTGTTAACTTGGCAGCAAGCTTCTCGCCCGGATGTGTTGCCTACGTATGACGCCGCGTTGCTGCAGCGTGAGTTGCAATTGTTCCCCGACTGGTACGTCGCTCAACACCGTGGCAAAACCTTGGACACGGCCCAAGCGCTAGCGCTTCAAAACAGTTTCTCCCTGCTGGTGACCCATAACTTGGCGGCTCCCATGGTGTTTGTTCACCGCGACTTTATGCCGCGCAACCTGATGATGCCCTGGGACCCCCAAGAGCCACGCTTGGGCGTTCTAGACTTTCAAGACGCGGTCTTTGGCCCAATTACCTACGACATTGCCAGCCTGATGCGAGACGCCTTCATCAGCTGGGAAGAAGATTTTTGTTTGGATGTAACAGTTCGCTATTGGGAGAGGGCTCGCGCCCTTGGGATGCTCTACCACGACGGTTGGCACAGCGATTTCGGCGCGTTTTACCGCTCGGTGGAATGGATGGGCTTGCAAAGGCATTTGAAGGTGGCTGGCATTTTTGCTCGGCTGACCCTGCGCGATGGCAAACCCAAGTATTTGGCGGATACGCCACGCTTCATTGCTTATATCCGCGCCACTTGCAGTCGCTACCGAGAACTGACCCCTCTTTTACGGTTGATTGACGACATCGAAGGCCACCAAGCGGTCAGCGGTTTTGCTTATGGACGGGTATAGGCGAGGTGCCACGCTTTTTCTGCTCACACCCTCTGCAAGTCGGCTTGTCTTTGGATTTACCTGCCGACACCAGCCGCCACATCCAAGTTTTGCGCTTGCAACCTGGCGCGGCCATCGCTTTGTTTGACGGCCGCGGTGGTGAGTACACGGCCTGCATCCTACAAATGGGACGCCACACCGTTGCTGCACGCATAGACCGCCACCAGGCCTTAGAGCGCGAAAGCGCTGTCTACAGCCACGTGGTGATAGGTATGCCGGCCAATGAGCGCATGGATTGGTTGGTGGAAAAAGCCACCGAACTGGGTGTTGCGCGCATCACCCCGCTTTTGACGGCCCATGGGGTGTTGCGGCTGAATGCCGAAAGAGCGCTTAAGCGCCAGTTGCACTGGCAAGGGATTGCACAAGCAGCTTGCGCGCAGTCGGGCCGTAACACCCTGCCTCAGATTGATGTACCGCAAAGCTGGACTGCATGGTTCAACACCGTTCCCCACGATGAAACACAAGCTCGCTGGATGTTGTCCTTGTCGGCTGCGTCAACGCCGTTGAATACGGGTCTTGAAGTTAAACGGGTGGTTTTGCTGAGTGGTCCGGAAGGGGGCTTGAGCCATGACGAAGAAGCACAAGCGCTAGAGCGCGGTTTCGTCGCGGTCAGTCTGGGTGCACGGGTGTTGCGTGCTGAAACCGCCCCACTGGCTGTGCTGTCACGCTGGATTTAAAGGGCGTAACGGTTATCTAACCACGCCAACAGCTTGGCTAGCACCAATGCTTTTTCAGGGTCATTGAAAATTTCGTGGTACATCACATTAAAGCAATGCGACTGAACCACCTGTGCCGGTGCTAAGCGCGCAAATTCGGCACTCGCTTGCGGCAACACCAACTGGTCTTGACCGGCATAAAGTAGCAAAGTAGGCATGGACCACGCGCTGGCCTGAGCCACAGTTTGGGTGCCTTCTTTCAATATCCACGCTGCCAATCCTGCTGAAATTTGACGATGCACCAAAGGGTCTTCCACATAAGCGCGTACCACCTTTGCGTCACGGGCGACCCAAGCGGATTTCACGCCATTGTCAACGCGGATATGCGGAAACAGCTTGGGCAAGGTTGCCAGTAGCAGTTTTTGAATGATGTTGGTTTGTGCGCCCAAGGCGGGTGAGCTCATCACCAAGGCGTCGATGTGCGGCAATTCGTTGGCCACTGCGCGCGCAGCAATCAAGCCACCCATGCTGTGGCCTAAGAGCACCATGGGTGCGGGCGTCATGGTGCGTACATGCTCGATGACAAAGTGGGCATCGTCTAGCAACTGAAAAGACGAAAGTAAATTGCCACGCAAGCCACTGGATAAACCGTGGCCGTGGTGGTCATAGCCAAAAACCACATAGCCTGCCGCCTGCAAAGCGCTGGCAACGTGTCCGTAACGACCCATGTGTTCACCCAAGCCATGCAGCAACAAAATAGCTGCACGTGCGTTTTCGGGTGCGTTAGGCCAAGCATAAAAGGCCAGCGTTTGCTCGCCATGATCGAGCATAGTGACCTGGGGTTTTTGGGCCGCTTGGTCGGCAATTGAGGACATGGAGACTTAAAGAGTGGGAGCGGCTAATTTGAACACAGCGGTTGCTGCTCTGGCATTGGGCCACCACCGCACCACGCCATCGTCTTGCAAGCCAAAGGCATCCTTGATGTGCAACTGCGTGTTTTTCGCCAGCGCCAAAAAATCCGCAAAGGTGGCGACCCGTATATTGGGTGTGTCATACCACTGGTAGGGCAATTTGCGCGTGACCGGCATATAGCCCTGCAAAACACTTATCCGGTTGGGCCAATGGGCAAAGTTGGGGAAGGTGACAATGCCCAAACGACCCACACGCACGGTTTCTTGCAACATGGTTTGCGCATTACGCAGGTGTTGCAGTGTGTCTATTTGCAGAACCACATCAAAACTTTGGTCACCAAACATGGCCAAGCCTTGGTCCAGGTTGAGCTGAATCACGTTCACCCCTTGCTTGACACAGGCCAGCACATTGGCGTCATTGATTTCCACACCATAGCCCGAACAGCCATGGTGCTGCTGTAGGAATGCCAATAAAGCACCATCGCCACAGCCCAGGTCTAATACTCTGCTGCCATAGGGCACCATGCGTTGTATGGCGTCGCGCAATACGAGGTTCATGCGTCTGCCCCCAAGTGGATGCGGTCGAAATATGCGCGCACCAGCGATAAGTAGCGCGGGTCGTCCAATAAAAAAGCGTCGTGGCCATGAGGCGCATCAATTTCAGCGTAACTGACTTGGCGCTTATTGGCCACCAAGGCTTGTACCATTTCACGGCTACGGGCGGGGGCAAAACGCCAGTCGGTGGTGAAGCTGACCAATAAAAACTGAGCGCTGGCTTGCGCCAGAGCCTGTGTGAGTTGGCCCTTAAAGGCGCTTGCCGGATCAAAATAATCCAAAGCTCGGGTTATCAGCAAATAGGTGTTGGCGTCAAAGTACTCGCTGAACTTGTCGCCTTGGTAGCGCAAATAGCTTTCGATTTGAAACTCGATCTCTTGGGTGCTGTATTTGAAAGATTCACCGTCTTGCAACATCCTGCCGAATTTGGTGTTCATCACATCATCACTGAGGTAGGTGATGTGTCCCAGCATTCGGGCAATGCGCAAACCCCGTTTGGGTACCACCCCATGGGCATAAAAATGACCGCCGTGAAAGTCGGGGTCCGTGGTGATGGCGCGACGCGCAACTTCATTGAATGCAATGTTTTCTGCATTCAAATTGGGGGCGCTGGCAATCACCACCGCATGCCTAACACGTTCAGGGTATTGCAAACTCCAACTCAAAGCCTGCATCCCGCCTAAGCTGCCACCCATCACAGCCGCCAGTTGATCTATGCCCAAATGGTCAAGCAACCTGGCTTGTGAATTGACCCAGTCTTCCACCGTCACCACCGGAAAATCTGCGCCGTAAATCCGTCCTGTGGTTGGGTTGTGGTGCATGGGCCCCGTGGAGCCAAAACACGAACCCACATTGTTTACACCAATCACAAAAAAACGGTTCGTGTCTACCGGCTTTCCCGGGCCAATCATGTTGTCCCACCAGCCTTCGCTTTTAGCTTGCCCTTTATAGCTTCCCGCCACATGGTGCGAGGCGTTCAATGCATGACAAACCAAAACCGCGTTGTTGCGCTGGTCGTTGAGTTGACCATAGGTCTCGTAGGTTAACTGGTATGGGTGCAGCACGCCACCCCCCTTCAATGGCAGGGGCTGTTCAAACGACAATGATTGGGGTGTAGCAAAAAATGACATCTAAGAGGCCCGACATGGCCAAAAACGGCACCTCTGGGCGTACGTCTTTAGCTGAACTTGTTAAAGCGCCCGCAAGCTGTGGCAAATCGGCGCTTTTAAAGTATAACCAAGCTTTACAAGTGTTCCTGCCTCACCTTCTGACATCTACAGCTTCAGAGTATTTATTTCGACATGATGTTCTCAAAAAGCTTTGCCGTCGTTCGCCATTGGCTTGATTTACAAGCCATTCGATTGCAAGAATGGCCCGGTTTTAGCCGCCGTGGTTTATTGTTGTTCGCCTGTGCGTGTGGCGCCCTCCATTCTGCTTTGGTGTTTCTGGTTTCCCATGTTGACGACACGCTGGTTTTAAATTTTTATGCTTTTTTCATTTTTTCGGGTCTTTTTTTGATTGTTTTCTTTTTGAATGCTGTCAACTTCTCGTCCCATGTCATGGTGTTGTTTTCAGCTTTTTTTCTTAGCTTGGTGGTCTTTAACACGGGCGGCGTGAACTCCCCCAATATTGCATGGTTACCGGCATTGGCATAGCCGAGGAAGAGCAACAACATTTGTTTTCGAGTTTCTCTCAAGCCAATCCCAGTATTCAAGCCCGCTTTGGCGGCAGCGGACTGGGCCTGATGATTTCTCAGCGTTTGGTCCACTTGCTGGGTGGAAAATTAGAGTTTAAGAGTGAGTTGGGTCTGGGCTCTGAGTTTTGGTTCTCTCTGCATCTGCCTGCAGTTGAACCGCCCCCCTCGTCTGACATTAACGTT
>RFMX01000435.1 GCA_009927495.1 Betaproteobacteria bacterium | reverse complement strand
CCTTTGATGCCGTTGGCGGGTTATTCAAACCTGCGCTTTTTGATCGTGGATGACCATGCCGTGAACCGGTTGGTTTTGCGCCAAATTTTGCTCAACCAATGGCCTGATGCAGTTATCGTAGAAGGGGAGGATGGCTTTGCTGCACTTTGCTTGATTGAGAAACTCACCTTCGACTTGGTTTTTTTAGACATGGTGATGCCCAACTTGGATGGCATTCAAACGGCCCAGCGTTTGTCCCTCTCTGACCTCCCATCCAAGCCGCCCCTGATCGGCCTCACGGCGAACGTGAATCCCCAAGATTTGGAAGCTTTTTACATAGCTGGTTTGTCTGGTTTGCTTTTGAAGCCTTTTAAGAGCGAACAATTGACAAGCTTGATTTTCTAATTGCTTTCCAGCCAGACGTCAAAGCACCAAAAGACAGACATCGTGGTGTGAATTTTGCTTGGTTTTGGTGCAAATCTGTTTTATCAATTCTTTTTGCACCAATTTAGCCCACAATTCCTCTGGACATATCATGGACGCACCCAAACAGGGCATTGATGCCTTGTTCATCCTGCTCGGCGCCATCATGGTTTTGGCCATGCATGCTGGTTTTGCTTTTTTAGAACTTGGCACCGTACGCAAAAAAAACCAGGTCAATGCCTTGGTGAAAATTTTGGTGGATTTCAGTATTTCCACCGTGGTTTACTTTGCTGTAGGTTACAGCGTTGCTTACGGCACCACTTTTTTCGTCGGTGCCGATGTATTGGCTCAACGCAATGGCTATGAATTGGTGAAGTTTTTCTTCCTGCTCACCTTTGCAGCAGCGATTCCCGCGATTGTTTCAGGTGGAATTGCCGAACGTGCTCGCTTTTACCCTCAATTGATTGCAACTGCTGTTATCGTGGGGTTTATTTACCCTTTTTATGAAGGCATTGTCTGGAACCAGCATTTTGGCTTCCAAGCCTGGCTCAAAGCATTGACCGGCGACGAGTTCCATGATTTCGCTGGCTCCGTGGTGGTACATGCTTTGGGCGGGTGGATTGCCTTGCCTGCGGTGCTCTTGTTGGGCGCTCGCAGCAACCGTTACAAAAAAGATGGGGTAATTTCTGCACATCCTCCTTCAAGTATTCCGTTTTTGGCACTGGGTGCTTGGGTGCTGTGCGTCGGCTGGTTTGGTTTCAATGTCATGAGCGCGCAAACGGTAGACAAAATTTCGGGCTTGGTGGCGGTTAACAGCCTCATGGCCATGGTGGGCGGCACCTTGGCTGCCTTGTGGCTTGGCAAAAATGACCCCGGGTTTGTTCACAACGGGCCTTTGGCTGGATTGGTGGCGGTATGTGCGGGTTCGGACGTCATGCACCCGCTTGGTGCTTTGGTGGTCGGTGGCGTTGCCGGTGCTTTGTTTGTGGCCATGTTCACACTGACCCAAAACCGGTGGAAGATTGACGATGTTTTGGGCGTTTGGCCTTTGCACGGCATTTGCGGCACATGGGGCGGCATCGCAGCAGGTTTTTTTGGCCTTCCCGTTTTGGGCGGCTTGGGCGGGGTGAATGTTTTGGCGCAGTTGATCGGAACGCTATCAGGCGTTGCTTGGGCCGTTCTAACTTCTTGTCTTTTGTATGGTCTCTTGAAAGTAACCATGGGCTTGCGCTTAAGCCAAGAAGAAGAGTTTGAGGGCGCTGATTTGAGCATCCACAAAATCAACTCCAGCCCAGACCGAGAGGTCAGTTGGTAGTTTTTGTGGTTTTTTGACCTTTAAACTCGCAAATTGAGGATAAACACTTGGTTTTCTTCATGATTTTTGTCTCATAATGGTTCTGACTGTGTAAAGCACTTGGGTGCGTACACAGCTTGCGGGTGATAGGTTAGTTTCGCTTCTTGACTTTCGTGGACAGGTGCAATCGGGACTCCATCGCTTTTTTATATGTTTTTATGGAGTCCCTGAATGGGCAACAAACTTTACGTCGGCAATCTGCCATATTCCGTGCGCGATGGCGACTTGGAACAATCCTTTGGTCAATTTGGCACTGTCACCAGCGCCAAAGTCATGATGGAGCGCGATACAGGTCGCTCCAAAGGCTTTGGCTTTGTTGAAATGGGCAGCGATGCCGAAGCCCAAGCAGCCATCAATGGCATGAATGGCCAACCCCTTGGCGGTCGTAGCTTGGTCGTGAACGAAGCTCGCCCCATGGAACCTCGTCCTCCTCGTAGCGGCGGCGGCGGTTACGGCGGCGGTGGTGGTG
>RFMX01000311.1 GCA_009927495.1 Betaproteobacteria bacterium | reverse complement strand
CTATCAAACAAAAAACAACTCCAAGCGCAGGACTCCTTGAAACCTTCGAGGGAACTGTCGAGGGACACCGTGACGGTCATGGCTTCGTGCAACGCGATGATGGCCAAATTGATGTGTATTTGCCGCCTAACGAAATGCGTGCCGTCATACACCGTGATCGTGTTGTCGCCAGAGTCACCCGCTTGGACCGCAAAGGGCGACCAGAAGCGCGCATTGTCGAGATCATCGACCGACCCCAGCAGCCCATCATTGGTCGTCTGTTGCAAGAAAGTGGTGTTTGGTTAGTCGCACCCGAAGACCGGCGTTATGGACAAGACATTCTTGTGCCCAAGGGTGCCACAGGAAACGCACAGGTGGGTCAAGTGGTGGTGGTGGAGTTGACAGAGGCGCCTAGTTTGTTTGGGCAACCTGTGGGCCGCGTCAAAGAAGTACTTGGCGAGATGGATGACCCCGGCATGGAGATTGAAATTGCGGTTCGCAAGTACAGTGTGCCGCATGAATTTTCTTCGGCTTGTTTGGCGCAAGCAGCTGAATTGCCTGTCAAGGTCATGGCCAAGGACTTGGTTGATCGGGTTGATCTGCGCGATATTCCCTTGGTTACCATCGATGGAGAAGACGCCAGAGACTTTGACGATGCTGTTTATTGCGAACCCGCCACTTTTGGCAAACAAAAAGGCTGGCGTTTATTGGTGGCTATTGCAGACGTCAGCTATTACGTTGATACCGGTAGCCCTATTGATATAGACGCCTACGAACGCGCGACGAGTGTGTATTTTCCGCGCCGCGTCATTCCAATGCTGCCTGAAAAATTGTCTAACGGCTTGTGCTCTCTCAACCCATTGGTTGATCGGCTTTGCATGGTCTGCGACATGCTGATTGACGAGGACGGACAGGTTTTTGCTTATCAGTTTTACCAAGCGGTGATGCACAGTCATGCGCGGTTCACCTATACCGATGTAGCCGCCATTCTCTCCAACACCAGAGGCCCTCAAGCTGCCAAGTACAAAGAAAGGGTTCAAGACCTCATCCATCTTCACGATGTGTACCGCAGCTTGCTCAAGGGCAGAGAGAAACGAGGCGCTGTTGATTTTGAAACCACTGAAACACAGATTATTTGTGACGACAGCGGTCGTATTGAAAAGATTGTTCCTAGAGTTCGTACCCAAGCGCATCGCTTGATCGAAGAGGCCATGTTGGCTGCCAATGTCTGCAGTGCTGACTTTATTTTGCAAGCGAAACACCCTGCTGTTTTTCGGGTGCATGAGGGTCCCACACCTGAAAAACGGGAGACCCTTCGCAACTACCTCAAGGCCATGGGTGTGCCTGCCAGTTTGAGCGATAACCCCAGTCCTGGTCAGTTTCAAGCCATTGCCCAAGCCAGTAAAGATCGACCAGACGCGCAGCAAATTCATTCGATGTTGCTGCGCTCTATGCAGCAGGCTATTTACACCCCTCTTAACAGTGGCCACTTTGGTTTGGCCTATCCGGCTTACACCCATTTCACCAGCCCTATTCGTCGCTACCCCGATTTATTGGTTCACCGTGTCATCAAATCCATCTTGGCAGGGCGGCGCTACCAATTGCCCGGCTTGCCTTTGCCTGGTGAGGCGCATATCAAGTTGGCAAGGCGTTTAGCGGCGCAGGCGCGTCTCAAAGAGAAGTCATCTACGCCAACTCAAAAACCTTCTGCTGAGCAACAGGCTTGGGAAGCAGCTGGTTTGCATTGCAGCGCCAATGAGCGACGTGCGGACGAGGCCAGCAGGGACGTTGAAGCTTGGCTCAAATGTCAGTACATGCGGGAACACTTAGGCGAAGATTTCAGTGGAACAGTCTCTGGCGTCACAGCATTTGGCGTGTTTGTGACCTTAGATGCCATGTACGTTGAGGGCTTGGTCCATATCACTGAGTTGGGTGGCGATTACTTCAAATTTGATGAAACCCGTCAAGAGTTGCGCGGAGAGCGAACAGGTATTCGCTACAACGTTGGCGCACGTGTCAGGGTCCAAGTCAGTCGCGTAGACCTCGATGGCCGAAAGATTGACTTTCGATGGGTGCAAGAAGATGGCTCCCCCGCTTTGGATAAGCCTCTGCGTGGAAAAAAATCGCCATCAGGCGACGGCAATACGCCTGCCAATGCCAAAGGCGCAAAGAGCAAAGACAGAAGCGCCAGAGGCAATTTCCATGCAGGCCCAAAATCTGGTTCGCAAGGCCCTAAGACTTCAGCCAAAAAAACCACTGCTAAAGTCCCTAAGAAATCTAAAAATCGCCAATGACATTTTCTTCAGGAGAGTTACCCATGCCCCATTCCAAGATTGCAATTGTCACTGGCGCTGGCACAGGCGTTGGCAAAGCTGCTGCACTGGCTTTACTTGCTGATGGGTGGCGCGTTGCTTTGATCGGCCGTCGATTACAGCCTTTGGAAGATGTGGCTGCCGCTTCCCATTCGGCAGAATCTTGCTTGCCTTTGTCAGCAGATGTGGCCGACGCTGATGCTGTCAAAAACGCGTTTGCCACAGTGATGAGCAAGTGGGGGCGTGTCGATTTGTTGTTTAACAATGCAGGTGTCAGTGCGCCTGGTGTGCCGCTTGAGGAATTGACCATTGAGCAATGGCGAAATGTGGTGGACATCAATCTCAATGGCATGTTTTACTGCTTGCAGCAAGCATTTGTAGCAATGAAAGCGCAGTCGCCTCAAGGTGGCAGGATTATTAACAACGGCTCTATTTCTGCGTATGCACCTCGACCCAATTCGATTGCCTACACTGCAACCAAACATGCCGTCACTGGCTTGACAAAAACGGCAGCGCTGGATGGGCGCAAATACACAATTGCGGTTGGGCAAATCGACATTGGCAATGCGGCCACTGAAATGGCAGCCAAAATGGCTCTGGGTGTTCCACAGGCCAATGGAGAGATCGCCAAAGAACCCTTGATGGATGTCAAGCATGTGGGTGAGTCGGTGCTCTATATGGCCAATATGCCACTTTCATCCAATGTACTCTTCCATACAGTGATGGCAACCAATATGCCGTTTGTTGGCAGGGGTTGATCAAATCAAAGACCGTACTTAGGTCTATGCTAAAATTATCACTGCTTAAGATTTGCAAGAGCCTTCTTGCAATCAGCAAATCCTAAACCAGTTCCCACAAGGTGTTGCCCATTTCTGTTTGATTTGGTGCAATAAAGAACTGGCTCAGACCTAACCTTTGGAGTCTTGACATGTCTACATCCATGCGCGAAATGCTGGAAGCCGGCGTCCATTTCGGACATCAAACCCGCTTTTGGAATCCCAAAATGGCCCCGTTCATTTTTGGTCACCGCAACAAAATCCACATCATCAACTTGGAAAAATCGTTACCGATGTTCCAAGACGCGATGAAGTTCGCCAAGCAATTGGCCGCCAACCGCGGCAATATTTTGATGGTGGGAACCAAGCGACAAGCCCGAGAAATCATTTCCTCCGAAGCCAAGCGTGCAGGCGTGCCTTTCGTCGATCAGCGTTGGTTGGGCGGTATGCTCACCAATTTCAAAACCGTGAAAACATCCATCAAGCGTTTAAAAGACATGAAAGCCCAACAAGAAGTGGGGCTTGATGCCATGTCTAAAAAAGAACAACTGGTTTTCATGCGCGAACTCGAGAAGCTTGAAAAAGACATTGGTGGCATTCAAGACATGGCCACCTTGCCTGATGCGATTTTTGTGATCGATGTCGGTTTTCACAAAATCGCCATTGCAGAAGCTAAAAAATTGGGTATTCCTTTGATTGGTGTGGTGGACTCTAACCATTCGCCAGAAGGAATTGACTACATCATTCCTGGCAATGACGACTCCTCTAAGGCCGTCACACTTTACGCTCGCGGTATTGCTGATGCTATTTTGGAAGGTCGCGCCAATGCTGTTAACGATGTGGTCAGGGCAATTGCCGAAGGCTCTGATGAATTTGTGGAAGTGGAAAATTCCGCACAAGCTTAATTCTCTTTATGAGTCATTTAAAGGGGGCTCAAGAGGCCCCTTTTTCACAACACATTTCTATTATTGAATAAACAGGAGTATTTATGGCAGCAATCACAGCAAGCATGGTCGCCGAACTGCGAGCCAAAACCGACGCGCCCATGATGGAGTGCAAAAAAGCCTTGACCGAAGCGGATGGCGATATGGTTAAAGCTGAAGAATTACTTCGGGTCAAGTTAGGCAGCAAAGCCAGTAAGGCTTCTTCCCGCGTGACAGCTGAAGGCGTTGTCTGCAGTTTTATCGATGGCCATTCTGGCGCATTGATCGAGGTCAACTGTGAAACTGACTTCGTGACCAAGAACGACAGTTTCTTGGGCTTGGCGCAAGCTGCTGCCAAGTTGGCCGCGCAGCACCAACCTGCTGATATCGAGGCCTTGGGTGCATTGAAATACGAACAAGACGGTTTTGGTCCAACCTTAGAAGATGTGCGTAAAGGCCTGATTGGCAAGATTGGTGAAAACATGAGTTTTCGCCGGTTCAAACTGTTTCATGGCGACACTGCCTTGACTTCCTATTTGCACGGCACGCGGATTGGTGTCTTGGTGGAATACGCGGGTGACGAGTCAGCTGCCCGTGATGTTGCCATGCATGTGGCTGCCATGAAGCCAGTCTCCCTGACCAGTGCCGACGTTCCTGCTGAATTGATTGAGCGTGAGCGCTCAGTTGCAACAGCCAAGGCTGCTGAATCTGGCAAGCCTGCTGATATCGCGGCCAAAATGATTGAAGGTTCTGTTCAAAAGTACCTCAAAGAAGTGTCTTTGTTTGACCAAGCTTTTGTGAAGAACGACAAACAGACCGTGGCTCAAATGCTCCAGTCGGTCAAAACAACCATCAAGTCTTTCACACTTTATGTGGTGGGGGAGGGCATTGAGCGCAAAGTCGATGACTTTGCCGCCGAGGTGGCTGCCCAAGTAGCCGCCGCTAAACAATCTGCTTGAAGATGACAAAGGGGACGAAAGTCCCCTTTTTTTGGCTTGCACTAACTCGTTAAACTCTCAATCCAAGGAGGCCTGAATGACATTAAAAAAACCAGCCTATAAGCGGATATTGCTGAAATTGTCTGGCGAGGCTTTGATGGGAGATGATGCTTTTGGTATCAACCGAGCCACCATCGTTCGGATGGTTGAAGAAATTGCTGAAATTACTCGCCTCGGGGTAGAGGTAGCGGTCGTCATTGGTGGGGGCAATATTTTCAGAGGTGTTGCTGGGGGGTCTGTAGGCATGGACCGCGCAACAGCGGATTACATGGGCATGCTTGCCACGGTCATGAACGCTTTAGCCCTTGCAGACACCATGAACAAGGCCGGATTGACGGCGCGGGTCATGTCAGCCATCGGTATTGAGCAAGTTGTTGAGCCCTATGTACGTCCAAAGGCTTTGCAATACTTAGAAGAGGGCAAGGTGGTGGTGTTTGCTGCTGGAACCGGCAACCCCTTTTTCACCACCGATACGGCTGCAGCTCTCAGAGGGGCAGAAATTGGTGCCGAGATGGTGCTTAAGGCCACCAAAGTCGACGGTGTTTATTCAGCTGATCCTAATAAGGATGCTTCTGCGACAAGATATGCCAAGATCAGCTTTGATCAAGCCATTCAAGGTAACTTAGGCATCATGGATGCCACAGCATTTGCTTTGTGTCGGGACCAAAAACTCCCTATCACGGTGTTTTCTATTTTCAAGCACGGGGCTCTTAAGCGCGTGGTCATGGGCGAAGACGAAGGCACACTGGTGTTTGCCTGAGGTCTGTCAATCTCAAAGAGGAAAAGATGGATATTTCAGAGATTAAAAAAAATACAGAAAACAAAATGGACCAATCGATTGCTGCGTTTAGCAATACCTTGTCCAAGATTCGATCTGGACGTGCCAATCCTGGCCTGCTCGACCACGTGATGGTGGAGTATTACGGTAACCCAACGCCGCTATCGCAGGTAGCCAATATATCTTTGCTCGATTCACGCACCATCAGCGTACAACCTTGGGAAAAAGGCCTTGGCCCCAAGATTGAAAAAGCCATTCGTGAAAGTGATTTAGGTCTCAACCCAGCTTCCATGGGCGATTTGATTCGTGTGCCTATGCCTCCAATGTCAGAAGAGCGCCGTAAAGAAATGACCAAGTTGGTTCGTACCGAGGGAGAAAACGCCAAGGTGGCTATCCGTAATTTGCGCCGCGATGCAAATGAATCTGTTAAAAAACTGGTGAAAGACAAATCGGCCTCTGAAGATGACCAAAAGCGAGCAGAGGCAGACATACAAAAGGTAACCGATAAGCACATTGTCGATATCGACAAACTCATCGCATCGAAAGAGCAAGAAATCATGGCGGTTTAATCCATGCTAAGCCATGCTTAAGCAGCGAATCTTGACCGCATTGGTATTGTTGGGGTTTTTGATCCCAGCGCTTCTCCATCCAGACACAGTCTGGATTGCTTTAGCTGGTATGTTTTTGGTAAGCGCAGCAGCTTGGGAGTGGGGTCGGCTTAATCAACTGGGATTTCGCTCCTCATTGTGGATGTCGGCGCTGTGCATCATTTTTTGCGCTTTGGTTTGGCAGTTCAACTTACTTCATTTCTTTGATCGTGGCTTTTGGCTGCTGCTGGGAGGTTGGTGGGTCTTGATGGCTGGATTCTTATTGGCAGGCGGTGTGCAAAGATGGCCACGAATTCCATTGGCGGTAAGGTGGGCTGTTGGTGTTCTACTGTTGTGCTTTACTTGGCTAGCGCTGATGATGGCCAAAACTTTCAGCATTGATTTTTTGATGTCTGTGCTTTTGGTGGTTTGGATTGCAGATATTGCCGCTTACTTTTCTGGCAAGGTTTTTGGTAAACATAAATTAGCACCCGACATCAGCCCAGGTAAAACATGGGAAGGTGTTGTGGGCGCGGTGGCCGGTGTTTTCTTGCTGTCTTTTGTTTGGCTGACTGCTACTGACTATTTTTCATGGCAATCTAGCAGTATCTTTGACAGACTTTCTGCGCATGGATTCGTTGTATTGATATCAGGCTTGCTTTTTTTAGTCATCATGAGCGTAGCCGGTGATTTGATTGAATCATTGGTGAAACGCAGTGCGGGAGCCAAAGACAGTAGTCAACTTTTACCTGGCCACGGTGGCATACTCGATCGCATAGATGCACTTTTACCGACTTTACCTTTGGCGGTGATGTTGGCTTTGATATGAATGCTTTGAAACAAACACTGACTGTTTTGGGCTCTACGGGCTCCATCGGCGTCAATACCTTGGATGTAGTGGCTCGGCATCCAGACCAATTTCAGGTTTTTGCGCTTACGGGTGCAAAACAAGTTGATTTAATGCTGTCACAGTGCGCGAAATTTCGCCCAGAGTTCGCGGTGATGGTCAACGAAGATGCTGCACATGCTTTGCGTGAACGCCTGATCGCTGAAAACTTGCCTACCAAGGTTCTGTCCGGTACAAAAGCCTTGGATCAAGTCGCTTCTGATGAGCGTGTCACCACCGTCATGGCCGCCATTGTAGGTGCTGCTGGTTTATCTTCCTGTATTTCTGCAGCTAAGGCAGGTAAAAGATTGCTATTGGCTAATAAAGAGGCCTTGGTTGTTGGGGGCCAATTGTTTTTGGATGCAGTCAAAAAAGGTGGTGCACAACTTCTGCCTATTGATAGCGAGCATTCGGCTGTTTTTCAATCTTTGCCACACGACCCCAGCACATGGGAGAGCAGCGTCGACAAAATCATTTTGACAGCCTCTGGCGGGCCTTTTCGTTTGCGCGATACGCATTCTTTGCGGGAAGTTACTCCCGAAGAAGCATGTGCACACCCCAACTGGGTCATGGGCAGAAAAATTTCAGTCGATTCGGCCACCATGATGAACAAGGCTTTAGAAGTCATTGAGGCTAAGTATTTATTTGGTATGTCGCCTAAGCGCATAGAGGTTGTGATCCATCCCCAAAGTATTGTTCATTCGATGGTGCAGTTTGTTGACGGATCGGTGGTTGCACAACTGGGGACGCCCGATATGCGAGTGCCGATTACGTATGGTCTTTCATGGCCGCAACGAATGGCTTCAGGGGCAGACAATTTGAATTTTCGAAATTTACCTGCCATGACCTTTGAGTCATTTGATGACCATGGTCACCATGAGCGTTTCCCTGGTTTGAAGCTGGCTTGGCGAGCTTTGGAGGCAACTTCTGGAAGTACAACTGTGTTGAATGCTGCCAATGAAGTAGCGGTAGCTGCATTTTTAGACCAGCAAATTCGCTTCGATCAAATACATCACTTAAATGAAGCCACTATGGCGTCACTTATCCCATCGGTTCCTGTTGATCTGGAAGATTTGCTTGAACTGGACCAGCGATCCCGCTCTGTTGCGCAGCAAATTGCGCTTAAGCTGAGCTAAACATCCTATATGGGCATGACCTTACTGGCTTTTTTGGTTGCACTGACAACAGTGATTTTTGTTCACGAATATGGGCATTACCGAGCAGCTTTATGGTTCAAGGTCAGGGTTTTGCGTTTTTCTATCGGCTTTGGTAGGCCGATTTGGAAATGGCAGCATGTCCAACCTGGTTTGGGCTTGCCCACCGAGTTCACCATTTGCGCCATTCCTTTAGGCGGCTTTATCAAGATGCTCGACGAGCGTGACCAAGAATTGGCGCCAGGGGAAGCACCATCAGCTTTCAACCGCCAGACCTTGTTTGCACGAGCCTGCATTGTGCTGGCTGGGCCTTTGGCTAACTTGTTGCTTACGCTTTTTTTATACGCTTTCGTTCATTGGATCGGAAGTCAGCAGCTTGCAGCCATCATTGCCACGCCGTTAAAAGCTTCTGCTGCAGAGAATGCAGGGCTTCGCAGTGGGGACTTGATTCAAAAATTTTCGACTAATCCTCAAGAATGGGAAACTGTACAAAGCTTGGACCACCTAAGAGGACTGGTCACTGAGGCCTTCCAAGAGGAGCAGAATTTTCAATTAGAGGTCTTGTCATCGCAGTCTCAAGTGCATCGGGTTGTGGATATTTCTGTCGCGGGATGGGACATTGAAAGTAAAGGATCGGCGATGTCGCTGATGGGAATCACAGGTCCCTATTCCAAGCCTGAGATTGTCAAAGTTGTGCAATCTGGGCCTGCAGCCAAGGCGGGGTTGCTTGCAGGTGACTTGGTTTTGAAGGTGGATCACCTTGTGGTCAATGATGCACAACATTTGATTCAACTCATTCGATCTTCCACGGGCACTCAGCTTTGGGAAGTTCACTCTAGCGATGGAAAAGTTCGATCCTTAAGCATTCACCCAGAGTTCAGGGAGATAGAAGGAAAAAAAATAGCGAAAGTTGATGCCGTGATTGGGGGAGAGCCTGACATGGTGTGGGTACAGCATGGACCGATTTCCGGTTTAGGCATGGCATTCAATACTCTGGCGGCTCAATCGAAAATGACCATCGTGGCGGTTGGAAAACTGGTCACCACTTCCAATGGATGGCAGCAAGTCAGTGGGCCGCTTACCATGGCTGAATACGCAGGCAAAACAGCAGAGCAAGGGTGGCGACCTTTCATTCAATATCTAGCCTTGATCAGTCTGAGTATTGGTCTTTTGAACCTGCTACCGGTGCCAATGTTGGACGGTGGGCACCTGATGTATTATCTTTGGGAGTTTGTCACGGGCAGCCCCCCCTCTCAATTGTGGCTTGAGCGATTGCAAGTCATGGGGCTTTCTGTGGTGGCACTCATGATGTTCACGGCTTTGTTTAACGATGTTTTGCGCTGGTTGACTTGATGCCCATAAATTACCTCTCACAATATCCTTCATTTATGAATTCAAATCCTCTTTCAGCGCTTTATAAATTTCTGCGCGTCCTGCTTCTTTGCATTTGTTTTATGCCAACAGCACACGCACTTGAACCTTTCCAGATTCAAGACATACGCATTGAAGGTTTGCAACGGACCGAGCCTGGCACAGTGTTGGCCACTATCCCTTTCCGCGTTGGTGAGAATTACAGTGACGAGAAGGGCACTTTGGCCATTCGTAATTTGTTTGCACTTGGCTTGTTCAAAGATGTTCGCATCGAAGTCAATGCGTCGGTGGTGGTGGTCATTGTGGAGGAGCGCCCCATCATTGGTGCAGTTGATTTTGTGGGCATCAAAGAATTTGACAAAGATACATTGCGTAAGGCGCTCAAGGACATTGGCTTGTCTGAGGGGCGGCCCTACGATAAGGCGCTGACAGACAGAGCCGAACAAGAACTTAAGCGTCAATACATCAATAAGAGCTTGTATGGGGCTGATGTTGTGACAACGGTGACACCCTCAGATCGTAACCGGATCAACCTCAATTTCACTGTTGTGGAAGGCGACGTTGCCCGTATCAAATCATTGAGGATTGTGGGAGCCAAGGCTTTTGATGAGTCAACGCTGAAAGACCAGATGGACTTGTCAGAGCCCAACTACATGTCTTGGTATACCAAAGCGGATCGTTATTCCCAAGCGAAACTCAATGCCGACTTGGAAAGTATCAAGTCTTACTACCTTTCTAGAGGCTACCTTGAATTCCGTGTTGATTCCACTCAAGTCGCTATTTCTGCCAACAAGCAAGACATCAGCATCACCATCAATATCACCGAAGGAAACAGTTTTGTTGTTTCGCGCATCATGCTTGAGGGCTACTACTTAGGGCGTGACAGCGAATTTAAATCTCTCATTTCCATTAAGCCTGGACAACCTTACAACCTCGCAGATGTGGTTCAAACGACAAAGGCGTTCTCGGATTATTTTGGTAATTTTGGATTTGCGTTTGCCCGTATTGAGCCTCGCACCGAAATTGACCGAACCACCAACCAAGTGCAAGTGGTACTGCAAGCAGACCCCTCTCGCAGGGCATATGTGCGCAGAATCAATATTTCAGGAAACGACCGAACCAAAGATGACATCATCCGTCGCGAGTTCAGGCAGATGGAGTCTTCTTGGTATGACGGTGAGCGTATTCGTACTTCACGTGACCGAGTTGACCGACTGGGCTATTTCACTGAAGTCACCATTGATACACAGGAAGTCCCAGGCTCTCCCGATCAGGTTGACATCAATTTAAAAGTGACTGAAAAGCCGACTGGCTCTTTGCAGTTGGGTGCAGGTTTTTCCAGTGCAGAAAAGTTGTTTCTTTCTTTTGGCATTAGCCAAGACAACTTTTTTGGAACAGGAAATTCTTTAGGTATCAATGTCAATACCAGCAAGTACAACCGTGTATTG
>RFMX01000176.1 GCA_009927495.1 Betaproteobacteria bacterium | reverse complement strand
ATCACCGCCACATGGTCAAGCAAGTGAAACAAGATGGGGGTGGAGATGTTGTAGGGCAAATTGCCGACAACGCGCAGGGACTGCGTACCCAAGCCCGCAGCCACTGCCGTGATGTCAACTTTGAGCACATCCGCTTCATGCACAGTCAACTGTTTGTGTTGTCGCAACCGTACCGCCAGATCGCGGTCTAACTCAATCACTTGCAGATGGCCAAGGCGTTCGACCAATGGCTGGGTCATGGCCGCTAGGCCTGGGCCAATCTCCACCATCGCTTGCCCAGGCTGCGGGTCAATGGCGTCCACTATCTCTGCAATCACAGCGTTGTCGGTCAAAAAGTGCTGACCAAAACGCTTACGGGCTTGGTGTTTCACTTATTGCGGGGTTTCGCGGTATTCGACAAAGGCGCGGCCGCGTACCTCGCGTTCCCAGTTCTTATAGGCTTCTTCAAACTTTTTCTCACGCAAAATGTTGCGCACCAAGTCTTGTTGTTCGCGCAAACTCAGCGGCGCTTCGCGCCTCTCAAGCACTTGTATCAGATGCACACCAAAGCGCGAAACCAGCGGGTCGCCCACCTGACCCGGGGCCAGCTTGGCCATGGCATCCTCAAATTCGGGCACCATCATGCCGGGGTTGGCCCAGCCTAAATCCCCGCCTTGGTTGGCACTACCGTCTTGCGAATGCTCCTTGGCAAGGGCCTCAAACTCTGCTGTACCAAGTTCGATCTTGCGCTTAAAACCAGCCAATTGCGCACGCGCTGCATCTTGGCTGAGGTTGCCGCCTGGGCGCAGCAAAATATGCCTTGCGCGGGTTTGGATCACAGTGGCGGGCAAGGCGTCCGCGCTGCGTCTTTCCAGCAATTTCAATAGATGGAAACCGGCGGCCGAGCGAAGTGGTCCAGCCAACTGGCCCACAGCGGCGTCTTTGATGGCGTCGACAAACAAGCTGGGGTAGCGGCTGGGAGGGCGCAAACCCAAGACGCCGCCATTGCTGCGATCTGCGGCGCTGGAAAACTGCGCAGCCAATTTTGAAAAATCTTCACCGGCATTGAGTTTTCGCATCACTTCGTCGGCTTTGGTCAGTTGCTTGGCCACATCGTCCGCACTGGCGTTTTCGGGCAAAGAAAACAAGATGTGGGCAATATTGATGTCGGCATTGGGGTTGGCCGCGTTACTTCGCTCTTGCAAAAACGCATCGACTTCAAAATCTTGAATCTTGATGCGGGCATTGACCTCGCGCTCGCGTACCTTTTGGAGCAATATTTGACGACGGACTTGGGTGCGGTATTGTTCCCAAGACAAGCCTTGCTCTTGCAAACGTTCCTGTAGCTGTTGAATGTTCAGTTGATTGCGTTGCGCCGTTTTTTCGATGGCCTTGTCCAGCTCATCTGCGCTGATTTGCATCCCATATTGCTTGGCAACGCCTATTTGCGCCGCCTCGTCAATCAAGGTTTCCATGGCTTCCATCAACAAATTGCTGCGGCCCAGTTTGGCGGCTGCAGGGTCGGCCATGGCAGCAAGCCGTGTGACTTCTTGGTTGGTGATAGGCTCGTTATCAACCACCGCCACGATAAAGTCTGAAGCACGCGAAACCTCTTTGGAGGCCAAGGCGGGAGGCGGGGTGCGCACACTCAAACCGGCGCCGGCGCCTCCAGGCGAGGGCTTGAGGGTTTGAGCCATGGCCA
>RFMX01000412.1 GCA_009927495.1 Betaproteobacteria bacterium | reverse complement strand
CGCCCGTTTCACCGTGGCCGCCACCAACAACCCAGCACTCGACAGCGCTTGGGACGACCCTGCGGGTGTGGTGATCGACGCCTTCATCTTTGGCGGACGCCGTTCCACCACCGTGCCTCTGGTCACCGAAGCCCGCAACTGGGTGGAAGGTGTTTACATGGCCGCCACCATGGGTTCCGAAACCACCGCTGCCGCCGCCGGTCAGCAAGGCGTGGTGCGCCGCGACCCTTTCGCCATGCTGCCCTTTGCCGGGTACAACATGAGCGACTATTTCCAACATTGGTTGAAGCTGGGCCAGCAGTTGCAAGCCAGCGGTGCCAAGCTGCCCGCCATTTACTGTGTCAACTGGTTTCGCAAAGGCGGAGACGGCAAGTTCGTCTGGCCAGGTTATGGCGAGAACATGCGCGTGTTGAAGTGGATGATCGACCGCATTGAAGGTTCAGCCACAGGTGCTGAGAACGTGTTTGGCATCAGCCCCAGCTATGACGAACTCAACTGGAATGGCTTGAATTTCACGGCCGAACAATTCAACACGGTCACCCATATCGACAAAGCCGCATGGCAAACCGAGTTGGGCCTGCACGAAGAATTGTTCCGGCAACTGGCTCACCATCTGCCGGCTGAACTGCCCGCCACCAAAGCGGCTATTGCAAATCGACTAGCCGCTTAAACTGGCGTGCCTGCTGGCGCTCACCCGCTGCGCCAGCTGCACATACTCGGCCACCGCCACCTCTTCGGCGCGGCGCTGTACGTCAAAGTCCGCGGCCACACCTCGTTCCTGCAGCCATTTGCCTAAGGTGTGCCTGAGTAATTTGCGGCGCTGGCTGAAAGCCACTTGCACCAACTCACTGAGCAAGGCCACAGACAGTGGTGCGGGCTGGGCATGCGGCGTCATGCGCACCACCGCGCTGTCTACCCGCGGTGGCGGATCAAACGCCATGGGGCCAACTTCCACCACCATTTCCATGGCGTAACGCCATTGCAGCATCACGCTCAAACGCCCATACGCCGCGCTGGATGGGGCGGCCACCATGCGCTCGACCACCTCTTTTTGCAGCATGAAGTGCTGGTCTTGG
>RFMX01000258.1 GCA_009927495.1 Betaproteobacteria bacterium | reverse complement strand
GGGAAATAAAACACGGCCTCTGCGTCTGCGCTGGTGGTTTGCGGGTTACGGATGATGGGCACGTAGTCGCGGTCTTCAATGTCGAGCAATGCACGGGCGGTTTTGTTGGGCAAGCCCGCAGGCATTTTTTTATTCACAAAGTGAATCACCTGCGACTTCAGGGCAGGCACGCCCACGCTGGAGGGCGGTTGCTGGGTTTGTTGTTTGGCCAGCACTTTGAATGCTTGGTTTGCAAAGCGTTGGCTTGAATGGCCACTTGGGTGATTTGGTGTCCAAGGTTGATCGCCTGTGGATTTACCGTCGTGACCAACCACGATTGGAAAGAGGAAGCTGGGCGAAAACTTTGCTGACCCATTTTGCGCAGCAAATTGCGCATGGCCATGGTCACGTCGCCAAAGTCAATTTTGACGGGACAGGGACTGGCGCATTTGTGGCACACCGTGCAGTGGTCAGCCACATCTTCAAATTCTTGCCAATGCTTGATGGACACACCGCGGCGGGTTTGCTCTTCGTACAAAAAAGCTTCAATCAGCAAAGAGGTGGCCAATATCTTGTCGCGTGGGCTGTAGAGCAAATTGGCTCCTGGCACATGGGTGGCGCAAACCGGCTTGCATTTGCCGCAGCGTAAACAGTCTTTGATGGAGTCCGAAATAGCGCCAATGTCTGACTGTTGCATGATCAGGGACTCGTGGCCCATCAAACCAAAACTGGGGGTGTAGGCTTGACTCAGGTCTGAGCTTCTTTGCTCATTGGCGGGTAGCGCTTTTCTGAGCAACTTGCCTTGGTTGAAATGACCTTGTGGGTCTATGCGCGATTTGTAGTCGGCAAAAGGCTGCAACTCTGCATCGGTAAGGTAGGCCATTTTGGTGATGCCGATGCCATGCTCGCCAGAAATCACGCCATCGAGGGACCGCGCCAAGGCCATGATGCGGTCCACAGCCTCATGCGCGGTTTGCAGCATCTCGTAGTCATCGCTGTTGACCGGTAAATTGGTATGGACATTGCCGTCGCCTGCGTGCATATGCAATGCAGCCCACACACGGCCTTTCAAAATCTTTTGATGGGTGTCATCCAAGGCCTGACGCAAAGGTGCAAAAGCAGCGCCATTGAACAAACTGTGCAACGGTTGGCGCACATCTGTTTTCCAACTCGCCCGCAAACTGTGGCTTTGCAACTCTGGAAAAAACTGGTCTATGCCATTGAACCATGAAGACCAGCGGGTTTTCACCTCATTAAGCAATTCCAAAGCCTGGGTCACACGCTCTTGCAACAACTCTGGCGAGGGGGCTTCACTGTCTTCAGATACTTCACCCAAAGGCAAAGCGCCATGGCTGAGCAAGTGAGTGAGTGCATCGCACAGCGCAATTTTGTTACGCAACGACAACTCGATATTGATGCGCTCAATGCCATCGGTGTACTCGGCCATGCGCGGCAAGGGAATGACCACGTCTTCGTTGATTTTGAAGGCATTGGTGTGACGGCTGATGGCAGCGGTGCGTTTGCGGTCCAGCCAAAACTTTTTCCGCGCCTCGGCGCTGACTGCCACAAAGCCCTCGCCCGTTCTGGCGTTGGCCAAGCGAATGACCTCTGAAGTGGCACGCGCCACCGCATCGGCGTCGTCACCGGCAATGTCGCCAAACAACACCATATTGGGCAAGCCGCCACGCTTGGACTTGGTGGTGTAGCCCACCGCTTTTAAATAGCGCCGGTCTAAATGCTCCAAGCCTGCCAACACCGTGCCAGTGGTTTTGCCCAGCTCAAACATATAGTTTTTGATGTCCACGATGCTGGGTACCGCTTCACGGGCATGGCCAAAGAACTCTAAGCAGACGGTGCGTGTATGCGCAGGCATACGGTGCAAAATCCATCGGGCGCTGGTGATCAAGCCATCACATCCCTCTTTTTGGATGCCTGGCAAGCCACTTAAAAATTTATCGGTGACATCTTTGCCCAAGCCTGCCTTTCGAAAGCTGGCTCCAGGTATGTCGAGTCTCTCGGTGCGAACCGGTGTCACACCATCGGCTTCAAAGTAGCGCAGCTCAAAACTTGCCAAGGCTGCGTCATGAATCTTTCCGAGGTTATGGTTCAAGCGAACCACCTCCAACCATTGGGCGTCTGGCGTGACCATGCGCCAGCTGGCCAAGTTGTCCAAGGCTGTGCCCCAGAGCACCGCTTTTTTGCCGCCTGCATTCATGGCGATATTGCCGCCAATACAAGAGGCTTCCGCGGAAGTGGGGTCGACCGCAAACACAAAACCGGCTTGCTCCGCAGCGTCGGCAACACGTTGGGTCACCACACCCGCTTCGGTGGCGATGGTGGCAAAGGCATGGTCTAGACCAGGCAATTTCAGCATTTCCACCTTGCCAAGGTGTTGCAGTTTTTCGGTGTTGATGACCGCGCTTTTCCAACTGAGCGGAATAGCGCCACCGGTGTAGCCGGTGCCACCGCCACGCGGCACAATGGTCAAACCCAAATCGATGCAGGCTTTGACCAGCTTGGCCATTTCGGCTTCGGTATCGGGCGCCAGCACCACAAACGGGTATTCCACACGCCAATCGGTGGCATCGGTCACATGAGACACACGGCTCATGGCATCAAATCGGATGTTGTTGTCGTGGGTGCATTTGCGCAAAGCTTTTTTGGCTTTGGCTCGTAAACGTCCTGCTTCGTCAAAACCTTGGGCAAAGGCTTTAACGGACTGCTTGGCTGAATCTATCAGTTGAACCACCATGACATCGCGTTCGCGCTCATGGGTAACGTCACGGCGTTTGTCGATTTCCGCCAGTCGGTGCTGCAAAGCTTGCACCAGTTGTTGGCGGCGCTTGGGGTTGTCCCATAAATCGTCTTGCAAATAAGGGTTGCGTTGCACCACCCACATATCGCCCAAGACCTCAAACAACATACGCGCAGAGCGTCCGGTTTTGCGCTCTTGGCGCAAAGTTTCCAAGGTCTGCCAAGCGCTTGAACCAAGCAGGCGAATAACGATTTCCCGGTCGGAGAACGAGGTGTAGTTGTAGGGAATTTCCCTTGATCGCTGGATGTCTTGGTCAGCCGCCAGCAAAGGGGGCAA
>RFMX01000052.1 GCA_009927495.1 Betaproteobacteria bacterium | reverse complement strand
CCCGCCTCCATGCGGATAGCGACTTCGCAGTCGTCAAAAATTTCGAGTTTGGTGATTTTCACCCGCACTGCTTTCACACCAGGCAAGCCCAGCAAGCGGTGGCAGAGTTGGCCAATCATGGTCTCTAGCAGGCTGACATGTTGTGCGGTGCATTCATCAATGATGATCTGGCGTACCTTGCGGTAGTCCAGCACACGGGAGATGTCGTCATCTGCTGGCAGCAGCGGTTGCTGGCCTAAGCTGAGCTCAGCGTCCACCTGAATAGGTTGGGGTGCTTTTTTCTCGTGTGCCAAGATGCCAAGGTCGGCGTTAAAACGCAGGCCACTTAAGGTGAGAATTTGGTTGCCGTTGGAATTCATAGGGTTCTTACATCAGCGAAAAATCACGTTCGAATTTCATCAAGTGTTGGCCACCATCGACCAACAGGCTGGTGCCAGTGACAGAAGAATTGGTCAAGGCAAACAACACCGTGGCCACCACATCCTCTACGCTGGAGGAGCGACCCAAGGGCGACAGCTGATGCAGTTGTGCAAACTTGTCGTCGCTCAGCAAATGGCTGGTCAGGGTCAAGCCAGGGGCTACGCCTACGACCCGTAAATCGGGTGCCAAGGCTTGTGCCAGCATGGTGGTGGCGGCCTGCAAAGCGGCTTTGGAGAGGGTGTAGCTGAAAAAATCGGGGTTGTAGTTCCACAGTTTTTGATCCAGCATGTTCACCACCACGCCCTGGCTTTGGCGTTGCTTGACATGGGCGTGCAGCAGTTGTGCCAAGACGATCGCGGCTGCGGTGTTGCTGCGCCAATGCTGTTCCATGTGGGCAAAACCAAATGTTTCGGCGCTGTCATGCTCGAACAGCGCCGCACTGTTGACCACTGCATCCAATTGCCCCATGTGCTGCTGTGCGGTTTCAAACAACTGGCGTACCTGAGCTTCATCGCTCAAGTCGGCAGAAAAAACGCTGGCGCCTGCGGTGAGCGCTGCACAGTCTTGGGCTGTTTGTTGGGCCTCTTGTGCAGAGTGTCGGTAATGCACTGCCACACGCCAACCGGCCCTTGCCAGTCCCAAAGCAATGGCGCGACCCAAGCGCTTGCCCGCACCGGTGACCAGCACAGCAGGCGAGGAAGCAATAAGGGGTGGTGCAGAGTGCATGAACGACAATCCATCTATGGAAACACAGGCAAAGAGTTTAGCGACTGCACTGCAGGCGCTGATAAAAGCGCGTTTGGCCGCTGATGGTGGCTGGTTGCCCTTTGACCGATTCATGGCGCTGGCCTTGTACGCGCCGGGCTTGGGTTACTACGCTGCGGGTCAAGGTCAGATTGGGCGCATGCCAGAACAGGGCAGTGATTTTGTCACCGCGCCTGAAATGTCCTCGTATTTTGGCAAGGCCTTGGCATGCAGCGTGACCGAGGCTTTGGCACACACCCAAACCCGCGCGGTGCTGGAGTTTGGCGCAGGTAACGGCACCTTGGCCGCTCAGTTGCTAGACGCTTTGGGTGATGCGGTGCAAAGCTACACCATCGTTGAGGTGTCCGGCGCTTTGCGAGAACGCCAAGCGCAAACGTTAGCGGCTTTTGGGTCACGTGTTCAGTGGATAAGTGAATTGCCTGACAACATCCGCGCCGTGGTGGTGGGCAATGAAGTGCTTGACGCCATGCCCGTCAAATTGTTGCAACGCACAGCAGGGGTATGGCATGAACGTGGTGTGGCGTGGGACAACACGACCAGCGGTTTTGCTTGGCAAGACCATCCCAGCGACGAGCGGCCACCTCTTGCGATTGAGGGCACGCACGATTACCTGACTGAAATCCATCCTCAAGCGCAAGCATTTATTCGCAGTGTGGGTGAACGCCTGCAAAGCGGCGCGATGTTCTTGATCGATTACGGCTTCCCCGAAGCCGAGTACTACCATGCACAGCGCCACATGGGCACCTTGATGTGCCACCAAGCCCACCGCAGTGACAGCAACCCTTTGCTCGACGTTGGCCACAAAGACATCACTGCCCATGTCAATTTCACCGGCGTGGCCTTGGCCGCGCAAGATGTAGGTTTGGAGGTATTGGGCTACACCAGCCAAGCGCATTTTTTGCTCAACAGCGGCTTGCTAGGTTTACTGGAAAACGCTTCAATCCAAGACAAGGCCATGGCGCAAAAACTCATCTCTGAGCACGAGATGGGCGAGTTGTTCAAAGTCATCGCTTTGGGCCGTGGCGAGGCTTGGCAGCCCTTGGGTTTTGTGCAAGGTGATAGAACGCACAGGTTATAGACAAATGTTCCGTTGGTTGATCGTGGTCTTCTTGGCCTTGCTGCTGATTCAAGGCATCACGCCGTGGTTGCAAAAGCTCGGGTTTGGTCGCTTGCCAGGCGACTTGCGCTTTCGCTTGTTTGGCCGTGATTTTTTCATCCCCTTGACCACCACCATCATTCTCAGCATGGTCTGCGCTGGTTTGGCACGCTTACTCTAGGGACATCGTCGGCAGTTAACATGAACCTATGGAAAAGTTGTTCAACCCAGTCAATGCGCAGTTACCCAGCCAATCTGGCGGGGTCAAGTGGGCTTTGCTGTCCATTTTGGTGGTAGCTGCATTTGCGCTTACTTGGTTTTACCCAGAGATCAAAAATACCTTAAGCGCTGCCTGGCACAGCGATAAAACGGCCGTGACTGATGAGGCAGCGCCCAAGGCTAACAACAGCAAATCAGCCGGAGGCGGTAAACCCTCCAAAGGTGGCAAGGAAGGCAAAGGCGGCGGAGAAGGTTCACGCAGCACGCCGGTGAGTGTGGGTGAGGTTCGCCTCATGGATATTCGCTACAGCGTACAAGCTGCAGGTACATTGGTGGCGCTCAACACTGCGGTTGTGCGGGCCAAGGTGGATGGAGAACTCAAAGCGCTGCGGTTCACAGAAGGCCAGTTGGTACAAGCCGGACAGGTACTGGCTGAAATCGATGCCAGACCCTTTGAAGCGCAACTCAACCAAGCGCAAGGGCAATTCGCACGCGATGCCGCACTTTTGAAAAACGCAGAGTTGGATTTGCAGCGTTACCAAGACTTGCTCAGCAAAGACGCTATTGCGCGTCAGCAAGTAGAAACACAAGCGGCGTTGGTGCGCCAATTGCAAGGCACGGTGCAAGCCGATCAAGCGCAAATCGACATGGCCAAATTGCAGCTTTCCTACACCCGTGTCACCGCCCCCATCAGCGGACGGCTGGGTTTGAAGCAAGTCGAGTTGGGCAGTTTGGTGCGCTCTAGCGACCCCAATGGCTTGGTCAACATCACGCAAACCCAGCCCATGTCGGTGGTGTTTTCTGTCCCGGAGATGCATGTTCCCTTGATCATGCGCAAGTTGAAAGCGGGCCAAGCATTGCCGGTCGAAGCCTGGGACCGTGACCAAAAAATACGGCTGGCCCAAGGGCGTGTCAGCACCACCGACAACGCCATCGATGTAGCCACCAGCACCTTGCGTTTGAAAGCCACGCTCGACAACCGCGACGGCAGTTTGTTTCCCAACCAGTTTGCCAACATCCGTTTGCAGCTCGACACTTTGAAAAATGTGCTGGCGGTTCCTATTCAAGCGGTGCAACGCGGCGCAGCCGGCACCTTTGTGTATGTGGTCCAAGCTGACAACACCGTCCAAGTGCAAACCGTGCAGCTTGAGGCGGTTGAGGGGGACTGGCAAGCGGTGAAAGCCGATCTCAAAGCCGGTCAACAAGTCGTCACCGATGGCGCTGACCGTTTGCGCAGCGGCAGTGGGGTGGAGGTGGTGAAAGCGCGCAAACCATGAACCTGTCGCGACTGTTTATTCTGCGACCGGTGGCCACTTCGCTGACGATGTTGGCGTTGTTGTTGTGCGGCGCTTTGGCCTACCGTTTTTTGCCGGTGGCTTCCTTGCCGCAAGTTGATTACCCCACGGTTCAGGTGAACACCTGTACCCCGGCGCGAGCCCCGAGGTGATGACCGCAACCGTCACCGCACCATTGGAGCGACAGCTGGGGCAAATGCCGGGCTTGGACCAAATGACTTCGGTCAGCTCGGGCGGCGCGTCTGTCATCACTTTGCGTTTTTCGCTGAAGTTGCCGCTGGATGTGGCCGAGCAACAGGTGCAAGCCGCTATCAATGCGGCCATCGGTGTGCTGCCCGCAGACTTGCCCATGCCACCGGCCTACAGCAAGGTCAACCCCGCGGACGCTCCGGTATTGACCTTGGCCATCAGCTCGCCCTCGCTGCCCATCACGCGAGTACATGACATGGTGGAAAACCGCTTGGCCATGCGCTTGTCGCAAGTGGCTGGCGTGGGCTTGGTCAGCATCGCAGGCGCCCAACGCCCCTCGGTGCGGGTACAGGTCAACAGCCAAGCATTGAGCGCCGCAGGCTTTTCGCTGGAGGACGTTCGCACTGCCATCAACCAAGCCAATGTCAGCATGGCCAAGGGCAGTTTGGATGGCCCGACCCGCGCTTCTAGCTTGGATGCGAACGACCAGATGCAGTCTTCGCAAGACTATGCCAACTTGGTGCTGGCTTATAAAAACGGCAATCCATTACGCCTGAGAGATGTGGCCACCATCAAGGATGCGCCTGAGAACAGCCGTTTGTCTGCATGGGCCAATACGCAGCCTGCCATTGTGTTGAATGTCCAGCGGCAACCGGGTGCGAATGTGATCGACACCGTGCAACGGGTGCAGGCCTTGCTTCCCGCTTTACGCGCGGCTTTACCAGCCAGCTTGGATGTGCAGGTGATGACCGACCGCACCACCACCATCCGCGCCTCGGTGCAGGACGTGCAATTCGAGTTGCTGTTATCGATGGCCTTGGTGGTCATGGTGATTTTTGTATTTCTGCGCAGTGCGTCCGCCACCTTGATTCCTGCGGTGGTGGTGCCTTTGTCCTTGGTGGGTACTTTTGCGGTCATGTACTTGGCCGGTTTTTCGATCAACAACCTCACCTTGATGGCGCTCACGGTAGCCACAGGTTTTGTGGTGGATGACGCCATCGTCATGATCGAAAACATTGCCCGCTTTTTGCAAGACCCAGAGCAGCCGCGAACACCGGTGCAAGCGGCGATCGAAGGCGCACAGCAAATTGGTTTCACCATCGTGTCGCTGACGTTCTCGCTCATTGCTGTCTTGATTCCCTTGTTGTTCATGGGCGATGTGGTGGGGCGTTTGTTCCATGAATTTGCCATCACCTTGGCTGTGGCGATTTTGATTTCAGCTTTTGTCTCATTGACCCTCACCCCCATGTTGTGCGCCCATGTGCTGCGGGCACAAAAGAGCGACCACGACACCTTGGAATCGGGTACTTGGCTAAAGCACTTGATTGCGGTTTATGGCCGTGGTTTGAATTGGGTGCTGGACCGTCCTATGGCCACGCTGGCCTCATTTGGTTTGACGGTGGTGTTGACCGTGGCCGCTTACCTCATCAGCCCCAAAGGGTTTTTCCCTTTGCAAGACACGGGTGCGGTGCAAGTCATCACCGAGGCCACGCAGTCGACCTCGTTTGAGGCCATGTCCGAGCGTCAACAGGCTTTGGGACGCTTGCTGCTGCAAGACCCTGCGGTGCAAAGCCTGACCTCCTTCATTGGTGTCGATGGCCCCAATGCCAGTTTGAATGCGGGTCGCATGACTTTGAATTTGGTGCCCAAGGCGCAGCGTCCCGAAGGATTGCCAGCCACCTTGGAGCGTCTTGCATTGCTTTCCCGACAAGTTTCAGGTTTGCAGGTGTATATGCAACCCCTGCAAGATTTGAGTTTGGAAGACCGCGTGACCCGCAACCCGTTTCGGTTTTTGCTCAGTGGCCCCGATGGCGAAACTCTGGGGTATTGGTCCAAGCGTCTGCAAGAGCGTTTGCGCCTAGACCCCGCACTGGCCGATGTGGCCAGCGACTACCAAGACCAAGGCCTGCAGGCCTATGTGCGCATTGACCGCGAGGCCGCAGCCCGTTTGGGCGTGACCGTCTTGGCCATCGACAATGCGCTCTACAACGCTTTTGGTCAACGCTTGGTCTCAACCATCTTCACCCAAAGCAACCAGTACCGTGTGGTGTTGGAGGTGCAAGACCAAGACCGCCTAGGGCCTGCTGCTTTGTCGCTGCTGCAGGTGCCCTCAGTCAATGGTTCTCAAGTGCCTTTGAGCAGTGTGGCCAAGGTGGAGGAACGGGCTGCCTTGCTCAGCATCTTGCATGTGGCGCAGTTTCCTGCTGTCACTTTGTCGTTCAAGCCAGCCGCAACTGCTTCACTGGGTGAGGCGGTGCAAGCCGTTGAGGGGCATTGGAAAGCCATGCGAGCAGAAGAAGCTGTGCCGCCCTCTGTGGAGACGCGTTTTGAGGGGGCGGCTTTGGCATTCAAAGCCTCTTTGCTCAACAGCCTGTGGCTGGTGTTGGCTGCGGTAGTCACCATGTACATCGTTTTGGGTGTGCTGTACGAGAGCTATGTGCACCCCATCACGATTTTGTCGACCCTGCCATCTGCGGCCTTGGGCGCCTTGCTGGCTTTGTTGGTGGCGCGTATCGAGTTGGGTTTGATTGCTGTCATCGGCATTGTCTTGTTGATTGGTATTGTGAAGAAAAACGCCATCATGATGATTGACTTTGCGCTGGATGCGCAGCGTCGCCAAGGCATGCCGCCGCGCCAAGCCATCACCCAAGCCTGTTTGCTGCGCTTTCGCCCGATTTTGATGACCACCTTGTGTGCCTTGCTGGGTGCCTTGCCGCTGATGCTGGGCAGTGGCGTGGGCAGCGAGTTGCGCCATCCGCTGGGTGTGACTTTGGTGGGCGGCTTGATTTTGAGTCAGTGGTTGACCTTGTTCACCACGCCCGTGATTTACTTGCAGCTTGACGCTTGGGCGAAGCGTCGCGCTTTTGCCGCATGAACATGTCTGCCCCCTTTATCGCCAGACCTGTGGCCACCACCTTGCTGAGCATTGGCCTGGCCTTGGCGGGTGCCTTGGCCTATGTGCAGCTGCCGGTAGCGCCCCTGCCGCAGGTGGATTTCCCCACCATTTCTGTGCAGGCCAATTTGCCTGGTGCCAGTCCCGAGACCATGGCGGCACCGTGGCCACGCCACTGGAGCGGGTCTTGGGCAACATCGCAGGCGTGACCGAAATGACGTCCAGTTCTTCACAGGGCAGCACCCGCGTGACCCTGCAGTTTGAACTCGACCGCAATATCAATGCCGCTGCTCGGGAAGTGCAAGCGGCCATCAACACAGCCCAGCCTTTGTTGCCAACCGGCATGCCGAGTCGGCCTACCTACAAAAAGGTCAACCCTGCAGACAGTCCGATGTTGGTGTTGGCCTTGACTTCAGACACTTACACACGCGGCCAGATGTATGACATGGCTTCGACCACTTTGGCCCAGCGTTTGGCGCAAGTCGATGGCGTGGGGCAGGTCACCTTGGGCGGCGGTGCTTTGCCTGCGGTTCGCATTGCCCTGGACGCCAACAAACTCAGCTCAGCCGGTATTTCGCTGGAGATGGTGCGCCAAGCAGTGGTGGCCAACAACGCACATCGCCCTAAAGGTGTGGTGGAGGACGAGACCCAAGCATGGCAAATCGAAGCCAATGACCAAGCCCGCACTGCGCAAGACTATGCGCCTTTGATATTGCGCTATGTCAACGGTCAGGCTTTGCGATTGCAAGATGTGGCGCAGGTGCAGGACTCGGTGCAGGATGTGCGTACCGACGGCTTGTCCCAAGGTGAACCCGCTGTGCTGTTGGTGCTGAACTTGCAACCTGGCGGCAATGTGATCGAGACGGTTGACAGGGTGCGCCAGATCTTGCCCATGCTGCAGGCAGGTTTGCCAGCGGCAGTGCGGATGGCGGTGGTGTTGGACCGCTCACCCACCGTACGGGCGTCGTTGCTGGAGATACAAAAGTCCTTGGTGTTGTCCATTGCGCTGGTGATTTTGGTGGTGGGTTTGTTTTTAAAGCGTTGGCAAACCACGCTCATTCCTGCTGTCGCCCTGCCTTTGTCCTTGGCCGGAACTTGTGTGGTGATGTACCTCATGGGTTTGAGTTTGAACAACCTCACCCTCATGGCTTTGACCATCGCCACCGGCTTTGTGGTGGATGACGCGATCGTGGTGCTGGAAAACATCACCCGACAGCGTGAGCGGGGTATGCCTTTGCTGCAAGCATGTTTGCAGGGCTCTCGCGACATTGGGTTTACCGTGGTCGCCATCAGCATTTCTTTGGTGGCGGTGTTCATCCCCATTTTGTTCATGGGCGGCATGTTGGGTAGATTGTTTCGTGAATTTGCGGTGGTGATGACCGCTGCTATTTTGGTGTCGATGTTGGTGTCCTTGACCACTACACCCATGATGTGTGCCGCGTTGTTGCCGCAGCAAGTCACGCCATCGCTTCGACCACGGCGCAGCCAATGGTTGCTTACTTACAAACAGGCCTTGGCTTGGGCTTTGCGTCACCCGTGGGTGATGTGGTTGGTGTTGGTTGCAGCCATCGCCCTCAATGTCACCCTGTACCGTGCTATCCCGAAAGGCTTTTTTCCACAACAAGATACCGGCCGCATCAATGGCTATATCCGTGCTGACCAAAGTTCCTCATTTCAGGCGATGCAGCAGCGCTTGCGCACCATGTTGGCCATTGTGCAGGCCGACCCCGCGGTTGAGACGGTGACGGGTTTCACCGGCGAGGGGCAACGCAATGCGGCCCGCATGTTCATCACGCTCAAGCCACGCGATCAGCGTGACGCCAGTGCCGAGCAGGTGGTGGCACGTTTGCGCAAGCAACTGTCCAAGGAGGCGGGTGCGCGGTTGTTTTTGACGCCGGTGCAAGACATACGCGTGGGTGGACGTCCTTCCAACTCGGAATATGAGTTCAGCATCAAAGCCGATGACTTGGCGCAGCTGCGTGAGTGGGAGCCCAAATTACGCCGAGCCTTGGCCAAACTCAAAGAATTGGAAGATGTCAGCAGTGACTTTGAAGAGCGTGGCTTGCAAACCTCGGTGGTGATTGACCGCGATGCGGCAGCCCGTTTAGGCTTGTCGGTGAGGGCTATAGACACGGTGCTCAGCAACGGTTTCAGCCAACGCCAAATTGGGGTGATTTACAACCCGCTGAACCAATACCGCGTGGTGATGGAACTCGCCGCGCCCTATTTGCAAAACGCCGAGGCGCTGCAGCGCATGCAGTTCATCAATGACCGTGGCCAAGCTGTGCCTTTCAGCAGTTTTGCGCGAATAGAACTCACCAACACGGCGTTGTCGGTGTCGCATGAAGGCGGTGTGCCCTCGGATACTTTCAGCTTCAGCTTGGCCCCAGGCGTGCCGCTGTCGCAAGCCACACAGGCCATCGACGCCACGGTGGCTGAACTCAATTTACCGGTGTCGGTGCGAGCCAGTTTTGCAGGCACCGCCAACGCGTTTCAGCGCTCCTTGGAAACCCAGCCCTTGTTGATACTGTCTGCCTTGCTGACCTTGTACTTGGTGTTGGGGATACTGTATGAAAACCTGTTGCACCCGCTCACCATACTGTCGACTTTGCCTTCGGCTGGACTGGGTGCCTTGCTGACCCTGATGGCCATGGGCACCGAGTTCAGCATCATCGCCATGATTGGCGTGATCTTGCTCATTGGCATCGTGAAAAAAAATGCCATCTTGATGATTGATTTTGCTTTGCAAAAACAGCGCCTGGGACGCAGCCCTGCCCAAGCGATCTACCTTTCCGCTCAGCGGCGCTTGCGTCCCATCCTCATGACCACCGCCGCCGCCATGTTGGGTGCGATTCCCTTGGCCTTGGCCTATGGTGTGGGTGCGGAGTTGCGCCAACCGCTGGGATTAGCGGTGCTGGGTGGCTTGGTGCTGAGCCAGCTCTTGACCCTGTTCACCACGCCCATTGTGTTTGTGGGCTTGGAGGCGTTGCGAGGCCGTTGGCAGGCTTGGCGAAGCGCCAAATCAGTCGTGCTAACTTCCGTGGTTTCTGGTGGGAGAGGGGTATGAGTATGCGGCGGTCACGGCTGGCCAATGCGTTTTCGGTGATAGCGCTGTGCTTATTGCTCGCAGGCTGTGCCAGTTGGTTCAAAAAACCTGCTGTTGTGAAACCCACAGCTCGCACACCCGAAAGTTTTGCTGCGCCACAAACAGCCAACACAGCCGGTGATGCGGTGGACCGTGCTTGGTGGACCTTGTTTCAAGACCCTGTGCTCAACGGTTTGCAAGCGCAACTTGAAACCGGCAATCTGAATTTGCAACGGTTGTCGGCCCAGGTGCGCCAAGCCCAAGCCAGTGTGGCTGCGGCACAAGCCAGTTTGTGGCCCAGTGTGTCGCTAAGCGCTGGTGCAGCGCGTTCAGTCAGCAGCGCAGGCGGGGGAGCCGCCAACAGCGCAAGCGTGAGCTTGCCCTTGACGTGGGAACTCGATGTGTGGGGCCGCATCGACTTGCAAACCCAAGCGGCGAAGGCCAACGCCTTGGCAAGCCAAGAAGATTTGGCGCTGGCTCGCTTGTCGGCCCAAGCGACCCTGGTGCAAACCTATATCGCCTTGCGTACTGCCGAGCGGCAGTTTGCGGTGGTGGAAAAAGCGCAAGCGGCTTACGAGCGTGCCTTGACCTTGACGCGCTACCGCTACGAGGCCGGTGTGGTGTCTGCCGCAGATGTGGCGCAGGCCGAGTCGCAATGGCAAAGCACGGTGGCGCAACGCATTGATGTCGAAACTACGCGCCAACAACTGACCCACAGCTTGGCGGTTTTGTTGGGCCAAGCGCCATCGGCTTTGCAGATGACCGCGTCGCAAGCCTTGCCTGCACTGCCCGCCTTGCCCACGCTGTTACCTGCTTCTTTGTTGCAACGTCGACCAGATGTTCGTGCCGCCAAAATGCGGGTCATGGCCGCCCAAGCGCAACTGGGGGTGGCGCAAACCGCTTTCTTTCCGACCTTCAGTTTTGCAGCCAGCACGGGCTACAAAAGCACAGAACTGGCGAGCCTGTTCAATGCTTCTTCCCGTCTTTGGTCTTTGGGGCCCTCCTTGGCTTTGTCTTTGTTGGATGGCGGACAGCGCCAAGCCGCCAAGGATGATGCACGCGCTGCCTTGGAAGTGGCGCTGCTCAACTACCAGCAAACCGTGCTGACCATTTTGCAAGAGGTGGAAGACAACTTGGTGGCCACCCATCAGTTGCAGGCGCAAGAGGCAGCGCAAGCACAGGCTTTGCAAGCCGCTGAGCGCAATTTGCGCATCACCGAAGCGCAGTACGCAGCAGGAACGGTCAGTTACTTGAATGTGGTCACAGCCCAAGCCAGTGCGCTTGCCGCACAGCGCAATTTGCTGGATGTACAAAGCCGCCGCGCTTTGGCGGTGACGCAGTTGCTGAAGAATTTGGCGGGACGCTGGGACGCTGACACTGCAGCGAAATAATCAGCTGGCCAACACCGCCTTCAGGGCAAGGACCCGCGCAGCATCGATGTGCTGGCCGATGTGAGCGCCTTTTAAGCCTTGCTGCATGGCTTGATCAGAAAGCGTGGTGGTGTCCACCGACAAGGCGGCTTTGAGCAAACCGCGCAGGTGGGCGGCTTGCGGGTAAGCGCGCTCTTGCAAACCCAGACGCCCTCGGGCATCGCATTCACAGGCTTGCAAGACTTGCGCGAAACGCTCAGGGCGGCGCAGGGCATCGCAACGCACCAGCAAGCGCAACACCGCTTCTGCACTCAAGCCTAAACAACCATGGATATGGCCGTGTTCACGCGCCACCACCTCGGCCAGTTCTTTGCAGTGTTGCGGCACCCGAAACCGTTCGCACACCGCCCGCAGCAGTTTGACGCTGCGCCCTTCATGGCCGATATGGCGCGGCAAGGCGCTGGGGTGGGTATTGCCTTTGCCCAAATCGTGGCACAGGGCGGCAAAGCGCACTTCCAGCGGCATGTTCATGCGAGCGCATTGGTCCAGCACCATCTCAAGATGCACACCGGTGTCCACCTCGGGGTGGTGTTCTACCGGTTGCACAACACCATACAAGCGAGCCACTTCAGGCAACAAAACGGCTAAAGCGCCGCAGTCGCGCAATACCTGCAACATGCGCGAGGGTTGGTGACCCATCAAACCTTTGGCCAACTCTTGCCAAACACGTTCGGCCACCAGCGCCTTGACCTCACCGGCTTGCACCATCTCCACCATCAAAACTTGGGTTTCGGGTGCAACCACAAACTGGGGGAAACGTGCCGCAAATCTGGCCAAACGCAAGATGCGCACAGGGTCTTCACGAAAGGCCAAGCTGACATGGCGTAGAACGCCTAGTTTTAAATCACGCTCGCCACCATAGGGGTCGGTCAGCTGACCTTGTGCATCTTGGGCGATGGCGTTGATGGTGAGGTCGCGCCGTGCCAAGTCTTGCTCAAGCGTGACGTCAGGTGTCGCATGAATGACAAAACCTTTGTAGCCTGGTGCGGTTTTGCGTTCTGTTCGCGCCAATGCGTATTCGTCTTTGTTATGGGGATGCAAAAACACCGGAAAGTCTTTGCCCACAGGAACAAAACCTTGGGCGAGCATGTCTTCGGGGTGCTGCCTACCACCACCCAATCACGGTCGCTGCC
>RFMX01000444.1 GCA_009927495.1 Betaproteobacteria bacterium | reverse complement strand
GTGATCCATACCCCTGGCCACGCGGCAAACCACCTGTGTTTGATTTTGCAAGAAGACGGCCTGCTCATCAGCGGCGACCATGTGCTCAATGGCAGCACCACCGTGGTGGACCCGCCCGACGGTCATATGGGCGACTACCTTGCCTCTTTGGACAAACTGGTTCTAGCCTGTAACAAGTGGCAGGTTCAATTCATTTTGCCCGCACATGGCTATGTGCTTGGCAATCTCTGGGGTGAGCCTTACAGTGCCATCGACTGCATACAGAGATTGAAAGCACACCGATTAAAACGCGAAGACAAAGTTCGTCGCGCTATACAAGCTTTGCCCCAAGGCTCTTTGCAAGACTGGTTGCCTCTGGCGTATGACGATGTCCCTGAGGGGTTGTGGCCAGTAGCATTGCGTTCGTTGCAGGCACATGTGGAGCATCTACATGAAAATAAATTCAGCTAAGTATCGCAAGGTCTGATCATCAAAACGCAGGTTCCAGGGGGGAGTATTTTTGTCAGAGGCGCAAGATATACCGAATGTCCTCCACGTATGAAGTTATAGAGTGAATTGATGGTTCGAGGCAAAAAAGGCCATGGCCGCATATCGCTGGCAAGGTGAAAAAAATCCCCCTTCAGGGTTGAGCCAAGTTTCAACAAGGGCAAGGAAGATTCAGTATTCCAGTTTTCAAAAATAACCATCAGTTCAAAATCTGCAGGAACAATTGATGCGATCGCTTTAAGCACCAAGGATTCAAAACCTTCAACATCGATCTTGATGACGCCTTTGCGCAAGCCCATTGAATGCAAGGATGAAAATAACGCTGACATGACATCCACTGCAGACTCGACCTGAACCTCATGCGACTGGTATTGATTGGGATCAAAGCGCTCAAAGCCGTCCTTGTGGGCTAACACATCTGGGGAATAGTCGTTATCTTCTGATGAAATGAATGCGCCACCCCAATTGTCAAATGGAACCATCAAGGTCAGGCGATCCTTTTGACTTCCAAGCGCATAAGGGTGTAGATGAGTCTCCTGATTCCGAAGCATTGATTTCAAATTAATTTTCAGCAAGCTTAAGCAGTCTGGATTGGGTTCAAACAAATGAAGCTGCTTAAACAAATGTCCAACTTGACATGAAATCAAACCAATATTTGCGCCAATATCCAAAAAGAAATCAGAATAATTTGAGTCTGCCCAGTACTTGATCAATTCAACGACTTCAGGCTCATATTCACCCCAAACCATAGGCTGAATGCTTATCAAATCACCACCCCTGACAAATACAGGCATGGCATGACGTGTTAGTTTTTTGAAAAGGCTGTATTGAATTTGTTTGAGTCTTCGGCTCCAAGGGTTTTGTTGACGAATGAATGGCTTATGAGTCATGGGATTTTCAATCTGTCTTGTTTTGATTCAATGAAAGCAAACTGGCAGCCAAATAAACCAAACACTCGCCCATACCAGC
>RFMX01000005.1 GCA_009927495.1 Betaproteobacteria bacterium | reverse complement strand
GGGCTCGGCCACAGGGGTGTTGATGCAACAGTCCAGTGAAAGCTTGGCTGGGCGGGTGGCTTATGTGGAGTTGCCGCCGCTTCAAGCATCAGAAATTTTCATGGAGCAGCCCAGCGCTGCAGACCTCAATGCCCTTTGGGTGCGAGGCGGTTTCCCCTTGTCTTGGAAGGCCCAAACCGATGCGGACAGCATGACTTGGCGTGAGGTGTTTATTTCAACGTATTTGGAAAAAGACATTCCCGCGCTCGGGCCCCGCATACCTGCGACGACCTTGCGGCGTTTGTGGACCATGCTGGCGCACCACCAAGGTGAGCTGTTGGATCTGTCCAAACTAGCGGCAGCTTTGGCCATCAGCGGTCAAACCGTCAGCCGATACATCGACTTGTTGTGCGATTTGATGTTGGTGCGCCGCTTGCCTGCATGGCACGGCAATGTGGGCAAACGTTTGATTCGTTCTCCCAAGGTATATGTGCGTGACAGTGGTTTGGTCCACGCCTTGCTGGGCTTGTCAAATTGGGACGCGTTGCTGGGCCATCCGGTGGCAGGTTCAAGCTGGGAGGGTTTTGTGATGGAGCAGTTGATCAACGCAGCGCCCCTGGCCGAGGCCAGTTTTTACCGAACCAGCAATGGTGCCGAGGTGGACTTGGTGCTGAGCTTTCGCAATCAGCAAACTTGGGCCATTGAAATCAAGAGGTCTAGTGCGCCCACCGTTTCAAGAGGCTTCTATCAAGCGGCCACAGATTTAGGGGCTGCGCGAAAACTACTGGTCGCCCCTGTTGCGCAAACTTACGCCATCAAAGACGGCATTGAGGTGGTGGATGTCATGACAGCTATTCGCTGGCTTAACGAACAGGAAGAGAAGCATGGCTAAAACGAAACGCCCCTCTCCCCCCCAAACTCCAGACCCCAGTGCGCAACTCGACCTGCGCCCCGGACAATCCACCGAGTTGCTGCAGGCGCTGAACATCCTCACGCGTGAAGGCAAGATCAACCAAGATTCGCGGCGTAAGTTAAAGCAGGTCAACCACCTGTGTCAGTTTTTGGAAAAGCCTTTGCACGCTATGTTGCAAGCGCGTGAGGCAGCAGGGGACACCTCCCCTTTGACCTTGGCTGACCATGGCGCGGGCAAGTCGTATTTGGGGTTCATGTTGCATGATGTGTTTGTCAAGCCGCAATCGGCCTTGCACCAGCGCAATGTGGCACAGGTCTGGGGCATAGAGACGCGTGCCGAGTTGGTGGCATCGTCGCAGGCCTTAGCGCAAAAAATGGCTTGTGCCGACAGCATGCATTTCGCTCACCTCAGTGTGCAAGAGTCCATGCAAGACGCATGCTTACCCAAGCGGTTTGACATGGTCACGGCACTGCACGCCTGCGACACCGCCACCGATGACGCCATCGCTTTTGGCCTGGCCAAACAAGCGGGTTTCATGGCCTTGGTGCCCTGCTGCCAAGCCGAATTGGCCCGTTCGCTCAACCACCACAAGGCCTTGAATTTGCAGCGCACCCCCTTGGCCGAGCTGTGGCGTCATCCGCTGCATACCCGCGAGATGGGAAGTCAGCTCACCAATGTGCTGCGCTGCTTGTACCTCGAATCGCAAGGCTACAAAGTGACCGTC
>RFMX01000458.1 GCA_009927495.1 Betaproteobacteria bacterium | reverse complement strand
TTATTGCTGTGTCCATGCGGCCCTTGCCATGCGGGAAGATGGCTATGAAACCATCATGGTCAATTGCAACCCAGAAACGGTTTCTACCGACTACGACACCAGCGATCGTCTTTACTTTGAGCCGCTGACCTTGGAAGACGTTCTTGAAATTGTTGACAAAGAAAAACCGTTTGGCGTGATCGTCCAATATGGTGGACAAACCCCGCTGAAGTTGGCCCTGGGGCTGGAAGCTGCTGGCGTTCCTATCATTGGCACCAGCCCAGACATGATTGATGCCGCTGAAGATCGGGAGCGTTTCCAAAAACTGCTCCATCAATTGGGTCTTCGTCAGCCCCCAAATACAACTGCCAGAACTGAGGAAGAAGCCCTTGCGCAAGCTGCCCAGCTGGGCTATCCGTTGGTGGTCCGTCCAAGCTATGTTTTGGGTGGGCGTGCCATGGAGATCGTTCACGAGCAGCGCGATCTTGAGCGTTATATGCGCGAAGCCGTCAAGGTCAGTCATGATTCACCTGTATTACTTGACCGTTTTTTGAATGATGCCATTGAATGCGATGTGGATGCGATATGCGATGGCGAGCAAGTTTTTATTGGCGGTGTGATGGAGCATATTGAGCAAGCTGGCGTACACAGCGGAGACTCTGCTTGTTCTTTGCCGCCCTATTCCCTTTCTCCAAGTACGATAGATGAAATCAAAAGACAAACAACTGCTATGGCACATGGCCTCAAAGTTGTTGGCCTCATGAATGTTCAATTTGCCATTCAACATAAAGATGGCGTGGATGTGATTTATGTTTTAGAGGTTAATCCCAGAGCAAGTCGAACGGTTCCTTTTGTCAGCAAGGCGACTGGCATACAACTGGCCAAGGTGGCTGCTCGTTGTATGGTGGGTAAATCTCTGCAAGCCCAAGGGATTGGAAAAGAAGTCATTCCCCCGTATTTCAGTGTGAAAGAGGCGGTATTTCCCTTCGTTAAATTCCCCGGCGTTGATACGATTTTGGGTCCTGAGATGAAATCAACGGGCGAAGTCATGGGTGTTGGTAAAACCTTTGGCGAGGCTTTTGTTAAGAGCCAATTGGGAGCGGGAACGAAATTACCTCGACCCACTGACCTTGTTCGCAAGGTGTTTTTGACTGTCAAGAACAGCGATAAAGACAGAGCCGTTTTGATTGCTAAAGCGCTAATCGACTACGGCTTTGAGTTGGTGGCCACCAAGGGTACCGCTGCCGCCATCAGCGCAGCGGGTCTCCCTGTGGTAGCTGTGAATAAGGTGACTGAAGGTCGCCCGAATGTGGTGGATATGCTCAAAAACAATGAAATTGCCTTGGTTATCAATACCGTTGAGGAGCGTCGTAACGCAATCGCCGATTCACGCCAAATTCGCATTTCTTCACTGCTTGCAAGGGTGACTACTTTTACAACGATTGCTGGTGCACAAGCGGCTGTAGAAGGAATGAAGTACCTTGACAATTTAGACGTCTACTCTCTTCAGGAATTGCACGCCCAGTTGGTGGCGTGATTTTTATTTGGATACGCCATGGCAACGATACCTATCACTAAACGCGGTGCAGAAAAACTCAAGTTGGAGTTGCACACCCTCAAAACAGTTGATCGTCCTTGGGTGATTAATGCGATTGCCGAGGCCAGGGCCCAAGGGGACTTGAGTGAAAACGCCGAATATGATGCTGCCAAAGACAGGCAAGGTTTTATTGAAGGCCGGATTCAAGAGATTGAGAGCAAACTCTCAGTAGCCCAAATCATCGATCCTTCTGCAGTTGACGCTGGTGGGAGAGTAGTCTTTGGGGCAACAGTTGAACTTGAAGAAGAAACCTCTGGCGACGTCGTTACTTACCAAATCGTCGGAGAGGATGAGGCCGACTTGAAGCTTGGCCTGATCAATATCAGCAGTCCCATTGCAAGAGCCCTCATTGGTAAAGAGGAGGGCGATATTGCGAAAGTAGAGGCTCCAGGTGGTGTCAAGGGTTATGAAATCGTCAAAGTGTCTTATCTTTGACAACCGAAGTGCTAACCCTGAGCACTTTTTTTGATGGACTTGATTTTGGGTTTTGCTCGTTTGATTTGCCCACCTGCGGTCAGCCTTTCGTTTCCTAGAACAGTAACTCGCTTCATTTCGGGTCGTTGACCGCCCCGTTTGCTGTATTTCAGAACTTTAAACTCTCTCGGACCGGCTTGCCGTTCTTCGTTGAGAGGCTTTTCTTTTTCAACCTGTGGCCGCCAAAGCACCAATAACTTTCCAATATGTTGAATGGGCGCAGCATGGAGTTGATCGGCCAGCGCTTGAAAAATGACTTCTCTTGCTTGCCTATCGTCGCCAAGCACTCTGATTTTGATGAGTCCATGCGCCGACAGGGCCAGGTCAGTTTCTTTAACAATAGCAGAGGTAAGGCCATCGTTGCCAATCATCACAACAGGGTCGAGATGATGGGCTAAAGCGCGATGCGTTTTTCTTTGTACAGGTGTGAGTTTTATTGAGGCCATAGCGGGTATTATCTTCGCAGCACAAGGAAGCATGTTTGAAAGTCAAAACGCAAAGCAAGAAAGTTAATAAATCATGGTTGAACGACCATGTGAATGACCCCTATGTCAAGCTTGCGCAAAAAGAAGGTTATCGTGCCAGAGCCGCTTACAAGCTTAAAGAAATTAACGAAACCCTGAACCTTATTCGCCCTGGTATGGTTGTTGTCGACCTTGGCAGTGCTCCTGGGGCTTGGAGCCAATACACACGCCGATGCATGGCACCTCAGGGGGCGGCTGTTGGTGGGTTGGATGGAACCCTCATTGCGTTGGATATTCTGCCTATGGCGGCCATAGAGGGCGTGCTTTTTTTGCAAGGGGATTTTCGCGAGCCAGAAGTTACAACTCAACTCATCGATCACCTAGCTGGCCGCAGTGTGGATACAGTTATTTCAGATATGGCACCGAATTTATCTGGCATTGAGTCTGCAGATGCCGCGAGGATGGCGCATTTGGTGGAGTTGGCTGTGGAGTTTGCAGTTGCCCATCTGAAACCCCAAGGGGCCTTGGTCGTCAAAGTTTTTCACGGAAGCGGCTATTCTCAATTGGTTAAGCTCTTTAAAGATACCTTCAAGGTTGTCAAACCAATTAAGCCAAAGGCAAGTAGAAGCAATTCTTCTGAGAACTTTATAGTTGGAATTGGTCTCAAGTGAGCATTCAAGTCTAAAACCGCACCGTTTATAAGGCAGAAAACCCACAAAAGTATCTTTCAAGCTTGAAAAGCCTAAAATGACCACAAGTTATTTGTATTCCCTTATTTCGCTTTGACTGGAGTCTGCATTGAACAACCCCTGGTTTTCTAAAGTGGCCGTTTGGTTAGTGATTGCCTTGGTACTTTTTACAGTTTTTAAGCAATTTGACACCCGAGGTGCTGCTGGCAACGGTTACTTGGCCTATTCGGATTTTTTAGAAGAAGTTCGAGCCAAGCGCATCAAGTCAGCAACCATCCAAGAGGGACAGGGTGGCACCGAAATCATCGCCACTACCACCGATGATCGTAAAGTTCGTACCAACGCCACTTACCTTGACCGTGGCTTGGTGGGCGACCTGATCTCCAACAATGTCAAGTTTGACGTCAAACCTCGCGAGGAAGGCTCCTTGCTCATGACCTTGCTGGTCAGCTGGGGCCCGATGCTGCTGCTGATTGGTGTCTGGGTTTATTTCATGCGCCAAATGCAAGGCGGCGGCAAAGGCGGCGCTTTCAGCTTTGGCAAAAGCAAGGCGCGCATGCTCGATGAGAACAACAACACCGTGACCTTTGCCGATGTGGCCGGATGCGACGAGGCCAAAGAAGAAGTCAAAGAGGTGGTCGATTTCTTAAAAGACCCGCAAAAATTCCAAAAACTGGGCGGTCGTATTCCCCGTGGCTTGTTGCTGGTGGGCCCGCCTGGAACCGGTAAAACCTTGTTGGCCAAGGGCATTGCTGGCGAAGCCAAAGTGCCTTTTTTCAGCATTTCAGGTTCTGATTTCGTGGAGATGTTTGTTGGCGTGGGTGCGGCTCGTGTGCGGGATATGTTCGAAAACGCCAAGAAAAACGCACCTTGCATCATCTTCATCGATGAAATCGACGCGGTCGGTCGCCAACGCGGCGCTGGCTTGGGCGGGGGCAATGACGAGCGCGAGCAAACTCTGAACCAAATGCTGGTCGAGATGGACGGTTTTGAAACCAATTTGGGCGTCATTGTGGTGGCCGCCACCAACCGCCCCGACATCCTGGACGCTGCTCTGTTGCGCCCAGGTCGTTTTGACCGCCAAGTTTATGTGACCTTGCCCGATATCCGGGGCCGTGAGCAAATCCTCAATGTGCACATGCGCAAGATACCTGTAGGTCAAGATGTTTCTCCAAGCGTCATTGCACGTGGAACACCAGGCATGAGTGGTGCAGATTTAGCCAATTTAACCAACGAGGCAGCATTGATGGCTGCCCGTCGCAATGCACGTGTGGTTGAAATGCAAGATTTTGAAAAAGCCAAAGACAAAATTTTGATGGGCCCAGAGCGAAGAAGCATGGTCATGCCTGAAGAAGAGCGCCGTAATACCGCCTACCATGAGTCAGGACACGCTTTGATTGGCAAGCTTTTACCCAAGTGCGATCCCGTCCACAAAGTCACTGTTATTCCCCGTGGAAGAGCCCTCGGTGTCACCATGAGCCTCCCCGAGGCTGACCGTTACAGCTACGACCGTACCTATATGTTGAGTCAAATCAGCATGTTATTTGGTGGTCGTATCGCTGAAGAAGTCTTTATGAACCAAATGACCACGGGTGCCTCCAACGACTTCGAGCGTGCAACCCAAATTGCCCGTGACATGGTCATGCGTTATGGCATGACTGAGGCATTAGGTCCCATGGTTTATGCTGAAAACGAAGGCGAAGTGTTTTTAGGTCGGTCAGTGACCAAAACGACCAACATGAGCGAGTCCACCATGCAAAAGGTAGACGCAGAAGTTCGCCGCATCATTGATGAGCAATACTCTCTTGCGCGTCGTTTGATTGAAGATAACTCAGACAAGATGCATGCCATGGCCAAGGCCCTGCTCGAATGGGAAACCATCGATAGCGATCAGCTAGATGACATCATGGCTGGCCGTCCTCCTCGTCCTCCCAAGGACTGGACTCCCCGTACGCCATCTTCTGGCGATGGAAGCGGTGGAACACCTGCCGTTCAACCCAACCCGTCACCTACAGCTGCCTAATGGCCGTGGGTGAATCAAAAATTAACATGGGGCTTCGGCCCCATGTTGCTTTGTGGCGAACAACACGATTTGATTTGGATGTGTCGCATCCGCTTGTGATGGGTATTGTCAATGTCACGCCTGATTCATTTTCAGATGGAGGGCTTCATGCAAATAGCACTGATGCGATTAGCCATGCTGAAACTTTGGTAGAAGAGGGCGCTGATATTTTGGATGTTGGCGGTGAGTCCACTCGACCAGGCGCAGCATCATTGAGCGCTGATGAAGAGTGGCAACGTATTGGGCCTGTTTTGAAGCAATTGGTGAAATGGCATATTCCTGTATCGGTGGACACCTACCATCCGCAAACCATGCACAGGGCCTTGGATTTAGGGGTGGATATCTTGAATGATGTCTGGGCTTTTCGCCAGAAAGGCGCTCTGCAGGCTGTTGCTTCAAGCCGATGTGGACTTTGCATGATGCATATGCACGGTGAACCTGCAACCATGCAGTTGCATCCTATGGTCGGCAATGTGATGGAGGAGCTGAGCGTTTTTTTTCAAACACAACTTGCTTTGATAGATGAAGTAGGCATTGATCAAAGCCGCGTGGTGCTCGACCCGGGTATCGGGTTTGGTAAATCTGTTGATCAGAATTTTGAAATTTTACGCAAGCAGTCTCAGTTGCTGCATTTTGGACAACCCTTGATGGTGGGTTGGTCCAATAAATCGTCTCTCGGGGCGGTCAGTGGCCTCCCTGTAGACCAAAGACTGGTACCAAGCGTGGTGGCAGCGGTTCTCGCGGCAGAGCGCGGGGCAAGAATTTTGCGAGTTCATGCCGTCGCTAAAACGGTTGCCGCCTTGTCAGTCTGGAAGGCAGAAGCTGGTATTTGCGACAATATTGACTCATAAAAAAATTATTTCATTATGAAAAGACTCTACTTTGGTACCGATGGCATACGTGGAACAGTAGGTCAATTTCCCATCACGCCAGACTTCATGCTTCGCTTGGCTCATGCTGTAGGTCAAGTTTTGAAGCGTAGCGATCCTCGTCCTCAGGTGTTGATTGGAAAGGACACCAGAATATCTGGCTATATGCTGGAGTCAGCTCTCGAGGCTGGGTTCAATTCAGCAGGCGTGGATGTCGTGTTACTGGGGCCCATTCCCACACCTGGCGTTGCTTACCTTACACGGGCACTCAGAGCCTCTTTGGGCGTGGTCATCAGCGCTTCACACAACCCTTTTGCTGATAACGGGGTGAAGTTTTTTTCTGCTGCAGGTGCTAAGTTGGATGACGCTTGGGAGTTTGCTGTAGAGGAAGCTTTAACTCAAGAACCTCAATGGGTGGAGTCGATCAATCTGGGGAAAGCCAAGCGGCTCGATGATGCAGCTGGACGCTATATTGAGTTTTGTAAAAGTACTTTTGATAACCAATTAACCCTGAAGGGTAAAAAAATTGTCGTGGATGCTGCTCATGGAGCAGCCTATTTGGTAGCTCCTAAAATTTTTGAAGAATTAGGTGCGCAGGTGATAACACTTGGGTGTGCGCCTAATGGTGTCAATATCAATCACGACGTTGGTGCTACACACCCAGAAGCATTGGTTCAGGCCGTGATTTCCCATCAAGCAGACTTTGGCATTGCGTTGGACGGAGATGCGGATAGGCTGCAATGGGTCGATGAAAAAGGTCGTCTCTTCAACGGCGACCAACTTTTGTATGTGCTGACACTGGATCGGATCACCCAAGGCGATAACGTGCCAGGTGTTGTTGGCACTTTGATGACGAATAAAGCTGTTGAAGAAGGTTTTCGAAAGTTAAATATCAATTTTTTACGATCTAAGGTGGGTGACAGATATGTTCTTGAAGAGCTTATTTCCCAAGGATGGGTATTAGGGGGAGAGGGCTCTGGTCATTTGCTGATGTTAGACAAACATTCAACGGGAGATGGCTTGATCAGTGCCCTGCAAGTTTTGCAGGCCTGTTTGAGGATGAATTCAACCCTCGATCAATTGTTGCAGGCCGTACCTTTATTTCCCCAATGTTTGCTCAATATTGAAATTCCTTCTCACCTTGATTGGCGCACCCACACCGAGTTTCAGTCAAGGATAAAAAGTGTCGAAAAAGAGTTGGGTGCAAATGGCAGGGTATTGATTCGTGAAAGCGGAACAGAGCCTCTTTTACGCATCATGGTTGAAGCTCGAGAAGAAGAACTTTCATTTAAATTCGCTTCGTATTTGGCAGAATCTCTGTCACAATTTCGAAATACTCTGTGAATCTAATATTTAAAATTTCCATAGTCAAAAAGAATCTTTTTACAAAGGGAATATGAAGGATTTTATTGATCGTGATGAAAGCTCCCTGCTTTTTAATTTAAGGGTGTTGGACTGGGCAAAGCGAAAACATGTTCCTTTGCTAGAAAGATTACGCTATTTGTGCATCGTTTCATCCAATCTTGATGAATTTTTTGAAGTCAGAGTCGCACTTCATCTTCATGGCCTAGATAAAAAGGCAGACAAATCCTCTTTTACAGAAGACACTTACAAACAAATATCTACCTCGGCACATGAGTTGGTTGATGAGCAATACCGTGTTTTCAACGAAGAATTAATTCCTGCATTTGAAGCTAATGGCATACACCTTATTACGCATAGCGAAAGAAATACGGCCCAAAAAAAATGGGTAAAGGAATACTTTGACCGTGAGGTTAAACCGCTTCTAACTCCTGTTGGTTTGGACCCCGCACATCCCTTTCCCTTGGTTGCCAACAAATCGCTCAATTTCATAGTGAAACTTTCTGGCAAAGATGCGTTTGAGCGGGAAAATGAAATCGCCATCGTCAAGGTGCCCAGATCTCTGCCCAGGATCATCAAGTTACCTGCCAAGTTGAATGGCTCATCTACCACCCTGTTAGTAACACTTTCCAGTGTGATTCGTTCGCACTTAGCGGATTTATTTCCCGACCGCGTGGTGGGGCATTTTTCCCAGTTTCGTGTGACCCGTGACTCCGACCTTCTGGTTGATGAGGAAGACGTCACCAATCTGCGTACGGCACTTAGGCATGGCTTAGAGCACCGACAGTTTGGCCTGGCAGTGCGCTTGGAGGTGTCGTCTGGTTGCTCGGATCACTTGGCTGATTTTTTGATGCATCAATTCAAGCTTCCACCCAATGCGCTGTATCGCGTACATGGCCCTGTCAATCTTGTTCGGCTAAGTCAAATCATTGACTTGGTCGAGAAGCCCAATTTGCTTTTTCAGCCCCATCAGGGTTCTTACCCCCACCAGTTGAATAAAGAGGAATCTATTTTTGCAAGGCTTCAGATGGAGGATGTGCTGATTCACCAGCCGTTTGAAAGTTTTTCTGGCGTGTTGGATTTTTTGCGACAAGCTGTGAACGACCCTAAGGTATTGGCCATCAAGCAAACCATCTATCGAACGGGCATTGATTCGGAGTTGATGGATCTGCTTCGAGAGGCTGTTCGCCGAGGAAAGGAAGTGACTGCCGTTGTGGAGATCAAGGCTCGCTTTGATGAAGAGGCAAATATCAACTGGGCAGAAAGATTGGAGTCAATTGGTGCGCAGGTGGTCTATGGCGTCGTGGGACTCAAAACGCACGCCAAAATGCTTTTGGTTACCCGTAAGGAGGGCAATCGCCTGGTTCGTTATGCCCATTTATCGACTGGAAATTACAACGCTAGAACAGCAAGACTTTATACAGACATCAGTTACTTGACCGCCAATACGCAAATCACCTCTGATATTGAGCATGTGTTTTCGCAACTTGCCAGTCAAAGGCGTTTGCCCACGTTGAAGCATCTATGGGTTGCGCCTTTCAATTTGCAATCCAAATTAACCGCCACCATTGATCAGTTAATCAAGGCTTCAGCAGATGGCGTTCCTGGGCGAATCGTCTTAAAAATGAACAGCTTGACAGACCAAAGTTTGGCCAAAGATTTGGTTCGAGCAGGTCAAAGCGGAGTGAAAATAGACTTGATTGTTCGGGGTGCTTGCATTCTTCCTGCACAAAGACCAGGATTTACCGACAACATAAGGGTCAGGTCCATCATAGGTCGTTTTTTAGAACATTCTCGCGTCTTTTATTTCCGATCTGGTGACAAAGAGGATTTGTATTTATCCAGTGCAGACTGGATGAATAGAAACATGATGAGGCGTATCGAAATTGCTTGGCCAGTTTTGGATGTCAAGCTTCGCCAAAGAATCATTGATGAATGCTTGGTGGCTTATTTGTATGATTCAGCAGATGCTTGGTTACTCAATTCTGAGGGGTCTTACCTTCGTCAACCGTTTGCAGAGTCGGCCAAAGGTCTCAGTGCTCAAACTGAATTGATGAAAAAATTCCGGAAAGCAAATTAATATGGACTTGATCCTCTGGCGTCATGCCGAAGCCCATGAAGCTGCTCCAGGTGAAGACGATATGAGCAGGAGCTTGACGTCTCGCGGGGAGAGACAAGCGCTGCGAATGGCCCAATGGCTGGAGCGACAGTTGCCAGATGGTACACGTATTCTTTGTAGCCCTGCCAAGCGTACAGAGCAAACAGCAATGGCCTTGGGTCGGAAGTACAAGCTGAGTTCTGCGATCACGCCGCAAAGCACGGCTGATATGTTGTTGGAGGCGGTTCAGTGGCCGACCAGCAAAAATACGGTATTGGTGATTGGCCATCAACCCACCTTGGGTGAGGCGATATCCATCGTGCTGGGATTTCAAAAACCAGAATGCTCAGTGAAAAAAGGAGCTGTATGGTGGTTGCGTTCACGCTTGCGGCTTGAAGGTGATCAATCTATATTGGTCACTGTTCAGACACCCGATATGCTTTAGAGCATTCCCATTTGCATGGTGAAGAAATTTTTTTTGAATTATGAATACCAAAGGGCCAATTTAGAGCTGAGGTAATGGATCTGAGTCCACTATCATCCACTTTCCTCTTTGAAACCTACTTAGGAAAAACATGACTAAATCAATCAAATCCATTTCAATTGTTTTTTGCATGAGCTTTTGTCTCTCTGCCTGCTCTACGATGTCCTCGGCCTATGACTCTGTCTCTAATACTGTTGGTGGCTGGTTCAAATCCGACGACGCTAAAAAATAATTAAAAACAAAAATAAAAAACCAGCCGAGGAGGCTGGTTTTATTTTCTTTGTAACTACTTATTGGCGGAGAGGGCGGGATTCGAACCCGCGGAGGGCTATTAACCCTCACACGCTTTCCAGGCGTGCGACTTAAACCGCTCATCCACCTCTCCTGTCTTTTCATTGTATCAGTGCGCTCGACAGGTAAACTTCACTGTTTGTCCCATTGTGGTTGACCTCGCTCGGAGTAGCTGATGAAATTTCGTTTTCCCATCGTCATCATTGACGAAGACTTTCGTTCTGAAAATACTTCGGGGCTTGGTATTCGAGCGCTGGCCCAAGCTTTTGAAAGCGAGGGCTATGAAGTCATGGGGGTCACCAGTTACGGCGACCTGAGTCAGTTTGCGCAGCAGCAATCACGCGCAAGTGCTTTCATTCTTTCTATCGATGACGAAGAATTTACGCCAGGTCCCGATTTAGACCCTGCGGTGGTCAATCTTCGCAGTTTCATTGATGAAGTCCGAAGAAAAAATACGGATGTTCCCATCTATGTCTACGGCGAAACAAAAACTTCACGCCATTTGCCCAATGACATTTTGCGAGAGTTGCATGGCTTCATCCATATGTTTGAAGACACCCCTGAGTTTGTTGCAAGACACATTATTCGTGAGGCTAAAAGTTATTTAGAGGGCGTTCAGCCACCTTTTTTCAAAGCTTTGCTGGATTACGCAGAGGACGGCTCTTACTCTTGGCATTGCCCTGGCCATTCAGGCGGAGTCGCTTTTCTAAAAAGTCCTGTGGGGCAGATGTTTCATCAGTTCTTTGGTGAAAACATGCTCAGGGCTGACGTTTGCAATGCTGTCGAAGAGTTGGGGCAACTTCTTGACCACGATGGTGCTATTGGCGAGAGTGAGCGAAACGCAGCGCGAATTTTCAATGCGGATCATTGTTTTTTTGTGACCAATGGAACCAGTACATCCAACAAAATTGTGTGGCATCACACAGTGGCACCTGGCGATGTGGTGGTGGTGGACAGAAACTGTCATAAATCTGTTTTGCACTCCATCATCATGACGGGTGCTATTCCTGTTTTCCTTAAACCGACAAGAAACCACTTTGGCATCATTGGGCCTATTCCGCAGAGTGAATTTGAACCTGCTGCGATTGAGGCAAAAATTAAAAGCTAATCCTTTGCTTGAAGGAAAATCGAGCAGCACACTCAAGCCCAAGGTATTGACCTTGACCCAATCCACTTATGACGGTGTTTTGTACAACACAGAAACCATCAAGAATATGTTGGATGGCTATATTCCCAACTTGCACTTTGACGAGGCTTGGTTGCCTCATGCCGCCTTCCATCCGTTTTACGGCACTTACCATGCCATGGGGAAAAAACGCATCAGACCCAAAGAAGCGATGGTTTACTCAACGCAGTCGGTTCATAAGCTTCTAGCGGGTATCAGCCAAGCAAGCCATGTGTTGGTACAAGACTCTCAAACACTTCACTTAGATAGGCATTTATTCAACGAAGCCTATTTGATGCACACCAGCACCAGTCCACAGTACAGCATCATTGCTAGCTGCGATGTGGCTGCGGCCATGATGGAGCCTCCTGGTGGTACTGCTTTGGTAGAGGAAAGTATTGCGGAGGCGCTGGATTTTCGCCGCGCCATGCGCAAGGTAGACGCGGAATACGGCAAGGATTGGTGGTTCAAGGTTTGGGGCCCTGAAAACCTGGTGGACGATGGAATTGGCCGTGCCGATAACTGGATCATCAAAGCAGAGAAAAAGGGCCGTAAAAAGAAAGATGAAGATCCGAATTGGCACGGTTTTGGCGATTTAGCAGATGGTTTTAATATGCTGGACCCCATCAAGGCAACGATTGTCACGCCAGGTTTAAATCTGGATGGAAAGTTTGACAAAGCCGGTATTCCAGCCAGTATCGTGACGAAATTTTTAGCTGAGCATGGGGTGATTGTTGAAAAAACGGGTTTGTACAGTTTTTTCATCATGTTCACCATTGGTATCACCAAAGGCCGTTGGAATTCTTTGCTAACTGCTTTGCAGCAGTTCAAGGATGACTACGACAGAAACCAGCCTATGTGGCGCATCCTGCCAGAGTTTTGTCAAAAATATGCTCGCTATGAAAGGATGGGGTTGCGTGACTTATGTCATCACATACATTCCTTGTATTCAAAATTTGATATTGCAAAACTCACCACGGAAATGTATTTGAGCGACCTTAAACCTGCCATGAAGCCTAGCGATGCTTATGCACAAATTGCGCATCGAAACACCGAGAGGGTACCCATTGACGAGTTGGAAGGCCGCATCACAACCAGTCTGGTCACACCTTATCCCCCGGGTATTCCTTTGCTTATCCCTGGTGAAGTGTTCAATAAAAAAATCATTGATTATTTAAAATTCGCACGTGAGTTCAATCTTCAATGTCCAGGTTTTGAAACAGACATTCATGGTCTCGTTGAAGTAAAGGATGAACAGGGCATGACCCATTACTTTGCCGATTGTGTCAAGAATTGATTTTTATTATGAGCCAAGCAAAATCGTTTTATCCTGAATCGTCTTTGGAGCAATGGTCTGAAGCTGCCCAAAAATCTAGCCCTAATTCAGATCTTTTGAGTTTGAATTGGAATACGCCTGACGGTATTTCCATCAAGCCCTTGTACACAGCCAAAGATCTGCAAGGTCTTTTGCACACAGACACCTTGCCAGGTTTTGCGCCTTACCTCAGAGGCCCACAGGCAACCATGTATGCCGTTCGGCCTTGGACCATTCGTCAATATGCGGGTTTTTCAACTGCTGAAGATTCCAATGCTTTTTACAGAAAAGCTTTGGCAGGCGGTGGACAGGGCGTCTCGGTTGCCTTTGATTTAGCTACACACAGAGGCTATGACTCTGATCACCCAAGGGTGATGGGCGATGTGGGTAAAGCCGGTGTGGCGATTGACTCTGTCGAAGACATGAAGATTTTGTTTGATCAAATTCCGTTAGACAAAGTCTCTGTTTCCATGACGATGAATGGCGCAGTATTGCCTGTCCTAGCTGGCTATGTCGTTGCTGCTGAAGAGCAGGGCGTGAGCCAGGAGCATCTGAGTGGAACGATCCAGAACGATATTCTTAAAGAGTTCATGGTACGAAATACGTATATCTATCCACCAGAACCCAGTATGCGAATTGTGGGCGACATCATTGCCTACACCGCGCAACACATGCCGAAATTCAATTCCATCAGTATCAGCGGCTATCACATGCAGGAGGCTGGTGCCAATCAGTCATTGGAGCTCGCTCTGACTTTGGCGGATGGGCAAGAATATGTCAAAACAGCGTTAGCCAAGGGTTTGGCTGTTGATTCGTTTGCGCCACGCTTATCGTTTTTTTGGGCGATAGGTATGAATTTCTACCTTGAAATTGCAAAGATGCGTGCAGCGAGGCTGTTGTGGTGTCGAATCATGCAAGACTTTGGCGCAAAAAGTCCCAAAAGCTTGATGTTGCGCACCCATTGTCAAACTTCGGGCTGGAGCTTAACGGAGCAAGACCCCTACAACAACATTGTGCGAACCACCATTGAGGCCATGGCTGCAGTTTTTGGCGGTACCCAAAGTTTGCACACCAACAGTTTTGATGAAGCCATTGCATTGCCTACCGAGTTTTCGTCTCGCATTGCTAGAAATACCCAATTGATCATTCAAGAGGAAACCCATATCACCAACGTGATTGATCCATGGGCTGGCAGCTATATGATGGAAAAAGTCACCCAAGAAATGGCTGACGAAGCATGGAAAATCATTGAAGAAGTCAATGCCATGGGTGGCATGACCAAGGCGGTTGGTTCAGGCTGGGCAAAATTGAAAATTGAAGCTGCAGCGGCGGACAAACAAGCACGAATTGACTCTGGACAAGACGTGATTGTGGGCGTCAACAAATACAAACTCGCCCACGAAGATTCTGTTGAGGTCAGAGACATCGACAACGTTAAAGTGCGATTGAGTCAAATTGATCGGCTCAACAGTATCAAGGCCAGCAGAGATTCAAACGCTGTGGCGCTTGCCTTAGATGCGCTAACCAAGGCTGCTCAAAATGGCGATGGAAACCTGTTGGATCTATCGATACAGGCAATACGATTACGAGCAACGGTGGGCGAGGTGAGCGAGGCGCTTGAAAAGGTATTCGGTCGCCACAGGGCAGATACGCAAAAGGTAAGCGGCATTTATGCCGCAGCCTATGACAGCGGCCACGAGGGGGACACCATGGAGTATTGGAATCAACTCAAAGACGATATTGCCATGTTTGCAAGCAAGCAAGGCAGAAGACCGCGTGTGATGATCTCTAAGCTGGGTCAAGATGGACACGACCGTGGCGCTAAAGTGGTGTCTACCGCGTTTGCAGATTTGGGCTTTGATGTGGATATTGGTCCACTCTTTCAAACACCAGAGGAATGCGCTCGACAGGCGATTGAAAATGATGTCCACGCCGTGGGCGTTTCTACGCTGGCAGCTGGGCACAAAACCTTGGTGCCTGCCATCATTGAGGAATTGAAAAAACAAGGAGCGCAAGACATCATTGTGTTTGTAGGCGGTGTGATTCCCAAACAAGATTATGAATTTCTTTATGCATCTGGTGTGAAAGGAATATACGGACCTGGCACCCCTATTCCCGTCAGTGCGCGTGATGTGCTCAAGCACATTGAGCAAGCTGTGCAAGCTCAAAAATAATTCTGAGTTCTCATGAGTGACTTTGCGCGGACTTTCCCGGATTTAATGCATGGTGAGGCCCTGCCTAAACGACGTGCATTAGCAAAAGCCATCACATTGATGGAGTCGACACGCCAAGATCACCGTCATCAAGCCGATCAACTATTGACCCAGCTGCTGCCTCACACGGGAAAATCGATGCGAATTGGATTGAGTGGCGTACCTGGCGTAGGTAAATCCACACTGATTGAAAATCTAGGCTTGTGGTTAATCACTCAGGGCCACAAGGTGGCTGTTTTGGCGGTAGATCCGTCGTCCAGTCTATCTGGCGGTTCGATCTTGGGAGACAAAACCCGAATGGAACTCTTATCTAACAACCCTTCTGCTTTTATCCGACCCAGTCCAAGCAGCGGGACTTTGGGCGGTGTCGCTGAAAAGACCCGCGAATGCATTCTTTTGTGTGAAGCTGCTGGTTACGATATCGTTATTGTTGAGACCATGGGCGTTGGACAAAGCGAAACGACAGTAGCAGGCATGACCGATATGTTTGTCGTTATGCAACTGCCCAATGCTGGCGATGACCTGCAGGCAATCAAAAAAGGGATCATGGAAATTGCCGATGTGGTTCTGATCAACAAGTCTGACTTAGATGAAAACGCCGCCTCACAAGCCCAAGCCTTCATTGAAAGTGCTTTTCATTTGCTGGCGGGACATGCACATTCAATGACGGTTGCCAACAAGTGGCATCCCAAAGCGCTCAGGTTGTCGGCTTTGTCTGGAACTGGGGTTGCTGATTTTTGGTCTGTCGTCGCTGACTTCAAACAACGCCAAATGGCAAGTGGCGAATGGCAAAACCGAAGGCAATCACAGTCATTGATGTGGCTTCAGGAATTGATTCAAACTGGACTCAGGGCAGCTTTCACTCAAAATCCTAAAGTAGCTGCTCGTTTGACTACTTTAGAGCAAGACGTTCTCAATGGGCGAATCGCTGCCTCTACAGCTGCCCGCGAGTTACTCGCCTTGTAGGATAAAAAATTAAAATTGTTCTAAGAAAAAATATATTTCAAAGGTAGATTCATGCAAGACATCATTCATCAACTAGAAGAAAAAAGAGCTGCAGCCAGAATGGGTGGCGGTGAGAAAAGAATTGCTGCGCAACATGCCAAAGGTAAGTTGACCGCCCGTGAGCGATTAGAAATTTTGCTAGACGAAGGAACCTTTGAAGAGTGGGATATGTTTGTCGAGCATCGTTGCGTGGATTTCGGCATGGAAGCCAACAAAATCCCTGGCGATGGCGTAGTCACTGGCTACGGCATGATCAATGGTCGACTTGTCTTTGTGTTCAGTCAAGATTTCACGGTTTATGGCGGCGCATTATCAGAATCGCATGCCGAAAAGATATGCAAGATCATGGACCAAGCGTTGAAGGTGGGCGCACCCGTTATCGGTTTGAATGATTCAGGTGGTGCACGTATTCAAGAAGGCGTTGCTTCTTTAGGTGGCTATGCGGAGGTGTTTCAGCGCAACGTCATGGCCAGCGGCGTGGTTCCCCAGATCAGCATGATCATGGGCCCCTCGGCTGGTGGAGCTGTGTATTCCCCAGCGCTGACCGACTTCATCTTTATGGTCAAGGACAGCTCTTATATGTTCGTCACTGGCCCTGAAGTGGTAAAGACTGTGACGCATGAAGAAGTCACGGCAGAAGATTTAGGCGGTGCCACAACGCACACGACCAAAAGTGGCGTGGCTGATATGGCCTTCAATAACGATGTTGAAGCTCTTTTGATGCTTAGGCGTTTGTATAACTACCTGCCTTTGAATAACCGTGAGAAACCGCCTGTGCGCCCCAGTGGGGATCCTGCTGAGCGAATAGACACAAGCTTAGACAGCTTGGTTCCCGATAACCCCAATATGCCTTACGACATGAAGGAACTCATTCTCAAAACTGTGGATGACGGGGACTTCTTTGAACTACAACCCGACTATGCAAAAAATATCTTGATTGGCTTTGCAAGAATGGCGGGGCAAACCGTGGGGATTGTCGCTAATCAACCCTTGGTATTGGCTGGATGCTTGGACATCAAAAGCAGTATCAAAGCCGCCAGATTTGTTCGCTTTTGCGATGCTTTCAATATCCCTGTGATCACTTTCGTCGATGTCCCTGGCTTCATGCCCGGCACATCTCAAGAATTTGGCGGCATCATTAAGCATGGGGCAAAGCTTTTGTATGCGTATGCAGAATGCACTGTGCCTAAGATTACTGTCATTACCCGCAAAGCCTATGGTGGTGCTTATGACGTGATGGCTTCAAAGCATTTAAGGGGTGACGTCAATTTTGCTTGGCCCCATGCGGAAATTGCTGTGATGGGTGCCAAAGGGGCGGTTGAAATTATTTTCCGCGAAGACAAAGGCAACCCTGAGAAGTTGGGATTGAAAGAAGCGGAATACAAAGCCAGATTTGCCAACCCTTTCGTGGCCGGTGCAAGAGGCTTTATTGATGACGTTATTCTTCCCAGCGAAACCCGCAAAAGAGTGTGCCGTTCTTTGGTGATGTTGAAAGATAAAAAAATTGAGAATCCGTGGCGCAAGCACGGCAACATTCCACTTTAAAGATTTAGGAAAAGCAATGTTCACCAAAATTTTGATCGCCAACAGAGGCGAAATCGCCTGCCGTGTGATTGTGACTGCAAAGCGCATGGGTATCTCTACCGTCGCTGTTTATTCTGAAGCGGATAAAAATGCCCGTCATGTTGCTTTGGCGGATGAGTCAGTTTGCATTGGTCCTGCACCAAGTCGTGAAAGCTATCTCTTGGGCGACGTGATTATTTCAGCCGCCAAAAAAACAGGCGCTCAAGCTATTCACCCAGGCTATGGCTTCCTCAGCGAAAACGAAGATTTTGCTCGTCGGTGTGAAGAAAATTCGATCGTCTTCATTGGGCCCAAACATGAGGCGATTGCGGCGATGGGAGACAAAATCGCCTCCAAAAAATTGGCTGCACTTGCAAATGTCAACACCATTCCAGGCGTTAATGAAGCCATAGAGAGTCCCGAAAAAGCTGTTGAAATCGCCAAAACAATTGGCTATCCCGTCATGATCAAGGCCAGTGCAGGCGGCGGTGGCAAGGGATTGCGGGTGGCTTTCAACGACAAAGAGGCTCATGAGGGATTTACCTCATGCCGTAACGAGGCGAGAAACAGCTTTGGCGATGACCGCGTCTTTATTGAGAAATTTGTAGAAGAACCACGGCATATTGAAATTCAATTGCTAGGCGATGCGTTTGGAAATGTTTTGTTTTTAAATGAGCGAGAGTGTTCTATACAGCGCCGACATCAAAAGGTGATTGAAGAGGCACCTTCCCCTTTCATCAGTGATGAAACCCGGCAAGCGATGGGCGAGCAAGCAGTTGCACTTGCCAAGGCGGTCAAATACCAAAGCGCTGGGACGGTTGAATTTGTTGTGGGTAAGGATCAGAGTTTTTATTTTTTAGAGATGAATACGCGCCTGCAGGTTGAGCATCCTGTGACGGAGTGCATCACTGGGTTGGATTTGGTGGAGTGGATGATCCGTGTCGCTGCTGGAGAAAAAATTCCATTTGCACAAGCTGATATTCGCCGAGACGGTTGGGCCATTGAGTGTCGAATCAATGCAGAAGATCCATTCAGGAATTTCTTGCCTTCAACGGGTCGATTGATTCGATTCCAACCTCCGCCCACTTCAATGCAACAAGCAAATACAGAGCACTTGTTCGGGGTGAGAGTGGACACTGGTGTCCAAGAGGGTGGTGAAATTCCTATCCACTACGACTCCATGATTGCAAAATTGATTGTGCATGGCCGCGATCGCAATGATGCGATTGCCAAGATGCGAGATGCGCTCAATGGTTTTGTGATTCGTGGCATCAATTCGAATATTCCTTTTCAGTCAGCCTTGCTTGCACACCCAGATTTCGTTGCTGGCCGCTTCAATACAGGCTTTATTGCAGAGCATTTCTCCAAAGGTTTCAGCGCCGAAAGCGTTTCGCATACCGACCCTGATTTTCTTATCGCTCTTGCAGCGTTTGTGAGACGTAAATCTCGCGAACGGGCTGCTTCATTAAGCGGCCAGTTGCCTGGCTACGATGTCAAGGTAGGTCAGACTTATACCGTTATCACCTTGGATGCAAAGGGTCATCATGGCTACACCCAGGTTGAGGTTGATGACGTAGGTGGAAGAGGAACAGCTGTCATCAAAGTTAATGATAAAAACTATGCCATTGAAAGCCATTCTCGCTTGAATGACATTGCTATCGAGGGTACTGTGAACGGTCAAGCCTTTGTCGCGCAAGTGGAAAGAGGCTCATTGAAAAACCCACTGGTTTTGCAAATTCAACACCATGGTTTGCGCATAGAAGCTTTGGTCATATCGCCACGTATGGCTGATCTTTACCGGCTCATGCCCTACAAACCCCCAGCAGATATGTCGCGATTTGTGTTGTCCCCGATGCCAGGGCTTTTGGTTGAAGTAGCCGTCACCCAAGGTCAAAAAGTTCAAGCTGGTGAGCGAGTGGCAGTGATTGAAGCAATGAAGATGGAGAATGTTTTGTTTGCCGCCCAAGACGGGGTTGTTAAATCAGTTCAAGCCACCAAGGGCGACTCTTTGAGCGTAGACCAAGTGATTGTGGAGTTTGTGTGACCCGTCCTTTTAAAGTTTTAGGATTGCAACAAATTGCAATAGGTGCGACTGATAAGTCCACCCTCAGGCACTTATGGGTTGATCTTTTGGGTCTTAGTGTGTCTGGTCATTTTCAATCTGAGCGGGAAAATGTCGATGAAGATATTTGCACCCTTGGTCAAGGACCTTTGAAGGTTGAAGTTGATTTGATGCAACCCTTGGATATCCAAAAAAAACCTGCGGTTCACACCACCCCTTTGAACCACATTGGCTTGTGGATCGACGATTTGCCTGCAGCCGTTAATTGGCTGACATCGCGAGGCTTACGCTTTGCACCAGGGGGTATCCGCAAGGGTGCAGCTGGTTTTGATATTTGCTTTGTTCATCCCAAAGGAAACGAGGAATTTCCTTTGAGTGGTGAAGGCGTGCTGATAGAGTTGGTGCAAGCCCCCACAGAAGTGATCAAAGCTTTCAGCGCTTTGGCTGAGCAGGCACATTAGCGCGTCAATTTTATTTTTGCGCTTTGGCTCTTTCAAGCGCAGCTTGTACTGCTGACTGTTTCAGTCCAACGATGTTTTTATCTGCATGGGTTTCGCCTTGTTCTTTGGACAGCCGTAGCTTCTTTCGTTCATAGCGTTTTTTAGCATGGTCTGCTTGGTCTTGGGTCCATGCATTCCAACCGCTGTTGCCTAGCGTCACATTTTCAAGATGAATGCAATCAACAGGGCAGACAGGCAGGCAAAGCTCGCAACCTGTGCATGCATCCTCAATCACAGTGTGCATTTGCTTGCTGGCCCCTAAGATCGCATCTGTAGGACATGCCGATATGCAAAGCGTGCAACCGATGCACCATTGCTCGTCGATCCATGCAATATGCCTTGGTCCCTGTAAGCCATTCTCAGGGTTCAAGGGCACTACGGGAAGTCCGGTGAGATCGCTTAGACGTTGTATGCCCTCTTCGCCGCCTGGAGGGCATTGGTTGATGCCCGCTTCTTGGCTTTCAATCGCATTGGCATAAGCCTCGCAATCTGGGTAGCCGCATCTCGTGCATTGCGTTTGCGGCAAGACAGCCAAGATGCGCAGACTGAGACTCACCGTGCAGAGGCGGATACCCGGCGTTTAGGCTTGCTTGCTTTGGCGCTGGTATGGTGCGCCAAAATGAACGCTTGCACCTGAGGGTAGACCATGTCTCTCCAGCGTCTTCCGCTGAAAATCCCGTAATGACCTGCACCTTTGACTTCATAGTGCGATTTATTTGAAGTGGAAATTCCTGAGCAGAGTTTCAAGGCTGCTTTGGTTTGACCAGAGCCTGAAATATCATCAAGCTCGCCTTCTACGGTGAGAAGTGCGCAATTGCTGATGTCTTGGGGACGAACTCTTTCTACGTCTCCAGTTTCAGAAATCACATCCCATGTTCCTCTTACCAATTTAAAGTCTTGAAAAACTGTGGCAATGGTTTCAAGGTAGTAATCGGCGTCCATGTCCAATACCGCGTTGTACTCGTCGTAGAACTGACGATGTGAATCCGCACTTGAGTTGTCACCTTTGATCAGATCTTTGAAGTAGTCGTAATGGCTTTTAAGGTGTCTATCGGGGTTCATGGCGACAAAACCCGTGTGTTGCAAAAAACCAGGGTAGACACGGCGACCTGCGCCAGGAAAATTGGTTGGCACTCGGTAGATCACATTATTTTCAAACCAACTGAAGCTTTTGTTCATAGCCAAGTTGTTGACAGCAGTAGGCGACTTGGTGGCATCAATGGGGCCGCCCATCATGGTCATACTCAAGGGTAAATGTTCTCCACGACTTGCCATCAAAGATACCGCAGCCAACACCGGCACAGTGGGTTGGCAAACGCTCATCACATGGCAATGGCCATGGGTAGCTTGTACATGACGAATAAATTCTTGTATGTAGTTGACATAGTCGTCAAGATGAAATTCACCTTCGGTCAGGGGTACAAGCCGGGCATTTTTCCAGTCGGTGATGTAAACCTTGTGTCCTTGCAACATGGTTTTCACTGTGTCGCGCAGCAAAGTAGCGTAATGGCCTGACAACGGCGCCACGATCAGTACAGCTGGCAATGATGCTAAGTTATCAAGGGTTGCCGCGTTGTCGCAAAAGGTTTTGAAATGCAGCAAATCACAAAACGGCTTGTTGACTTCAATCACCTCACGGACAGCGACTTCAGATCCTTGGATATTTACAGACGGTATGCCAAACTCAGGTTTGACGTAATCCTTACCAAGCCGGTACATCAGGTCATACGAGGCAGACAAGCGCTGAACCAAAGGGTTTTGCGCTAAAGGAGAAACTGGGTTGCCCAGCATTTTGGAAGACACCAATGCAAAGTCTGCAAAGGGTTCCATGAGTGACCGTTGGGCTTCATAAAGTTGGTAAAGCATGTTAGGCCTGTCTTTTCAGTTATGTTGCAGTGCAATATAACAGCACTTGTTCAGCATTCCAAGAGATCTGCAAGGTGATTCAGGTCTTGGGCTTCAAAATCGACAGGAGTTGTAGCTTTTGACTCGCCCAGACCGGGTCCATATTCATCAGGACGCGCAATAAAAGCGGTGCCAAGCCCCGATTGTTTGGCCGCCGCCAAATCACTTGAATGCGCGGCAACCATGGTTGTCTCTTGCCAAGAACACCCTAGTGCTTCAGCAGAAGCTTGGTAGACCACCGCTTGCGGCTTGTAATCGTGAGCGATTTCTGCGCCAGTGATGGCATCCCAATGCCAGTCATTGTGACGAGCAAGATTGACCATCAATGCAATATGGCCGTTGGAGCAGGGGGCCAGAAGAAACTTCTTTCTCAATCTGGTCAAGGCATGCTTGACCTCCGGCCAAGCATCCAGCGTGTGCCAAGCAAGTGTCAGTTTTGTGCGCGTTGCCTCATCTACTGAGGTCCATCCTAATCTGGACAAAACAATATCTAAGTTATCGCGGTGCAATACATCAAGCTTGCAAAACGCCCGTTGTCCGCTGCGTACCCGCTCCATAGCGGGCTGGTACTCATTGCGCCAAGCATCTGCAAAAGCATGCCAATCGGTTTGCAATCCAAGGGGTGATAAATCTCTTTCAGCCTGAAGTGCAATGGAACCACGCCAGTCAACTAGCGTTCCGAAAACATCAAAAATGAGGGCTTTCATCAGTTTTTGAGAACAGCTGCGATAGCCTGACACACATAGGGAAGATTGTGTGTGTTGAGGGCGGCCACGCACATACGTCCTGTATCCGTTCCATACACCCCAAACTCTGTACGCAGTCGAACCATCTGGTCTTTGCTCAATCCAGAGTAACTGAACATGCCAATCTGTTGGGTGATGAACCCCATGTCTTGCTGGATTCCCGCTGCTTTGAGGCCATCGACCAAGCTCTGGCGCATAGATTTAATCCGTATGCGCATACCTGCGAGCTCTTTTTCCCACAAAGCACGCAGTTCAGGGTTGTTGAGTACAGCAGCCACAACGGCTCCGCCATGGGTGGGCGGGTTGGAGTAATTGGTACGAATGACAATTTTGAGCTGAGACAACACCCTTGCGGCTTCATCAGCGTCATGGCAATAGACCGATAAAGCACCGACGCGTTCGCCGTAAAGGCTAAAACTTTTGGAAAAAGAGGTTGAGACCAAAAAATCTATACCTGCAGACACAAATTTTTCAATCACCGCACCGTCTTCGGTGATGCCGTTGCCAAAACCTTGGTAGGCCATATCAAGAAAAGGTGTCAATTGTTTTTCTTTGACGGTGGCGATGACTTTGTCCCATTGCTCAGGAGTCAGGTCATAGCCGGTTGGGTTATGGCAGCAAGCATGCAGCACAACCACGGTACCTGAGGCTGCCGCACTGAGGCTTTTGATCAGCCCTTCAAAGTTGATGCCACGTTTTTGTTCGTCGTAATAGGCATAAGTATTAACAACAAATCCAGCAGCTGAAAAAAGTGCTCTGTGGTTCTCCCAGCTGGGGTCGCTGATCATGACCTTGCTAGCTGGGTTGAGCTTGTGAAGAAAATCGGCACCGATTTTCAAGCCGCCAGTTCCACCAATGGCCTGAACAGTGGCAACGCGTCCAGACTTGACCGCGTCCGAGTCTGAACCAAAGACCAAACTTTTGACCGCGCTGTCATAGGCCGCGATGCCATCGATGGGCAAATAGCCGCGGGCAGCCGGTTTTTCCATCAGTGTTTTTTCAGCCTGAAGCACGCAAGCCAGCAAAGGCAATTTACCGTCTTCGTTGAAATAGACACCCACCCCTAAATTGACTTTGTGGGGCGATTTATCAGCAGCGAACTGTTCATTCAGACCCAAGATGGGGTCTCGTGGGGCCATTTCGACAGCGGAAAACAGTGACATCGGGGGTCCTTGTGATTTAAGTAGGGAGTTCGCCAAAAAACCGCGAAGTCTGCGGTAGGCTACGCGGTTTATCATCATTTTAACGGCTTGAACAAGCCTTGTTTGGTACCTGAACCATGGCTTCGCTTTCTGATTTGCATGACCTCCCCACTGTTGCTGAAAAAGAGGGCACATGGCATACATACCCAGGTTCGCCCTTTGAGCTTTTTCAGCCTTACCCTCCGGCAGGTGACCAACCCCAAGCTATTTCTCAATTGGTCGAGGGCATGCAAGACGGTGAAATGTTCCAAACCTTGTTAGGTGTGACAGGTTCAGGAAAAACGTTCACCATGGCGAATGTGATTGCGCAAATGGGTCGGCCAGCGATCATTTATGCACCGAATAAGACCTTGGCTGCCCAGCTTTACAGCGAATTTCGCGAGTTTTTCCCTAAAAACGCGGTGGAATATTTCGTCAGTTACTACGATTACTACCAGCCTGAGGCTTATGTGCCTCAAAGAGATTTGTTCATTGAAAAAGACAGCGCCATCAACGAGCATATTGAGCAGATGCGTCTGTCATGCACCAAAAGCCTGCTCGAACGCAGAGACGTGATCATTGTGGCCACCGTTTCTGCCATCTACGGTATTGGAGAGCCCGAGAGTTACCACAGGATGGTGATGACGTTGAGGGCAGGCGACAAGCCTGGGCAAAGAGACATCATCGCCCAGCTGGTGCGTATGCAATACGAGCGAAATGACATGGACTTTGCGCGCGGAAGGTTTCGTGTTCGAGGCGACATCATTGACATTTTTCCTGCCGAGCACAGTGAACTGGCTATTCGTATTGAGTTGTTTGACGACGAGATTGAAAGTCTTCAACTGCTAGACCCGCTGACGGGTCGGGTACGTCAAAAAATACCCCGTTTCACGGTCTACCCCTCAAGTCATTACGTGACCCCCCGCGATAAAGTGTTGGCTGCGGTAGAGACCATCAAATTGGAGCTAGACCAAAGGCTCAAGGAATTGGTCGGCATGGGTAAATTGGTGGAAGCCCAAAGGCTGGAGCAGCGCACCCGTTTTGATTTGGAAATGCTCAGTGAAGTGGGGCATTGCAAGGGGATTGAAAACTACACCCGACATTTGTCAGGCGTTGCACCAGGTGAGCCACCCAGTACCTTGACGGACTATTTGCCCAAAGACGCACTCATGTTTTTTGATGAAAGCCATGTGCTGATGGGTCAATTTTCAGGCATGTACAACGGCGACAAAGCGCGAAAAACCACCTTGGTCGAATACGGTTTTCGTTTGCCCAGTGCGCTGGATAACCGGCCCTTAAAGCTTCAGGAGTTTGAGCAGCGCATGCGCCAACTTGTTTTCGTCTCGGCAACACCTTCCGATTACGAAAAAACGCATTCCGGCCAAATTGTGGAGCAGGTGGTTCGCCCCACTGGGCTTGTCGACCCTGAGGTTGAGGTGCGGCCTGCTGCCAGCCAAGTAGACGATGTGCTGCAAGAAATTCGCATTCGCGTGGTCAAGAACGAGCGGATTTTGATCACCACGCTGACCAAACGCATGGCAGAGCAGTTGACCGATTACCTGAGCGATAACGGTGTCAAAGTTCGTTATTTGCACAGTGACATTGATACAGTGGAACGGGTTGAAATTCTTCGCGATTTGAGGCTTGGTGCCTTCGATGTATTGGTGGGGATTAACTTGTTGCGCGAAGGCTTGGACTTGCCCGAGGTTTCTTTGGTGGCCATATTGGACGCCGACAAAGAAGGTTTTTTGCGTTCAGAGCGCAGCTTGATTCAAACCATTGGAAGGGCGGCCCGAAATTTAGAGGGGCGGGCTATTTTGTATGCCGACAAAATGACCGAGTCCATGAAAAAGGCGATTGGCGAGACTGAGCGTCGCCGTACCAAGCAAGTGGCTTTCAATTTGGCCAACGGCATCACGCCCCGCGGTGTCGTCAAGGGTATTCGTGATTTGATTGATGGTGTTTACAGCGAAAAGTCTGACAAAGAATCTATGCGCCTAGAGCTGGAGCAAGCTCGGGTGGAGGATATGAGCGAAAGAGATGTCGCCAAAGAAATCAAACGGATCGAAAAGCAAATGCTGGAACATGCCCGTAATTTGGAGTTTGAGGCCGCTGCGGCTGCCCGCGACCAGCTAAGTCGCCTCAGGGCGCTCACTTTTGGAGCTGCCCCTCGGGATAACCTTTGAGCGCCCAGTACCCGACTGTTTTATTTGGTCTTGTGCTATAGTTGACTAAACCAGTCGACAAAGCCCATCTAGGAGTTTCATATGCGTTTAACCACCAAAGGACGTTTTGCAGTTACAGCCATGATTGATTTGGCATTGCGCCAAAACAATGGGCCAGTCACCTTGGCTGCCATCAGCCAGCGTCAGCAGATCTCATTGTCATATTTGGAGCAGTTGTTCGGCAAATTGCGTCGCCACCAGCTCGTTGAGTCCACTCGTGGACCAGGTGGCGGCTATACCTTGGGTCGCAAAGCAACTGAAATTTCAGTCGCAGACATTATTTTGTCGGTAGATGAGCCCATTGATGCCACCCACTGCGCAGGCAAAGAAAACTGTCTGGGCGAATCCGGGAAGTGCATGACGCATGAGCTGTGGTCGTCTTTGAACCAGCGAATGATTGATTTTCTCAACTCAGTCAATTTACAAAAACTGGTGGACGATCAACTCGCCAAGGGCCTCCAAGTGGAGGAAAAACCCATGACAAGACGTGCTATTTCAGCCGCCCCCGTCGTCAAACCTATCCGTGTCAACGCCCCTAACTCTGTATTTGCCTTGGGCAATGTTTTCGCTAAAGGCTGATTTTCCATGGATATGACACCGCATTTCCCTATTTACCTTGACTATTCTGCGACCAACCCGTGTGATGAGCGGGTGGTTGAGGCCATGATTCCTTGGTTGCGAGAGCATTATGGAAACCCAGCATCCCGTAGCCATGCTTGGGGCTGGGAAGCTGAGGAAGCGGTTGAAAAAGCCAGAGCCGATGTTGCTGCTTTGATTGGGGCTGACCCTCGCGAAATTGTGTGGACCTCTGGCGCAACAGAGTCCAATAACCTTGCCATCAAAGGCGCAGCCCATTTCTACAAAACCAAAGGTCGGCATTTAATTACTGTTAAGACCGAGCACAAAGCTGTTCTTGACACCATGCGCGAGCTTGAGCGTCAAGGCTTTGAAGTCACTTACTTAGATGTGCAAGAAGATGGCTTGGTTGACCTCAATCGGTTCAAAGATGCCATACGCCCCGACACTATTTTGGCAAGCGTTATGCATGTCAATAATGAAATTGGCGTCATCCAAGACATTTCGGCCATTGGTAATTTGTGCCGCGAAAAAGGCATTATTTTTCACGTGGATGCAGCCCAATCAACCGGCAAAGTTGAGATTGATTTGGAGAAATTGCCTGTTGATTTGATGAGCCTTGCTTCTCACAAAACCTACGGTCCTAAGGGTATTGGAGCGCTTTATGTCCGTCGCAAACCCCGTGTTCGTTTAGAAGCACAAATGCATGGTGGCGGACACGAAAGAGGCATGCGCAGTGGTACTTTGCCCACCCACCAATGTGTGGGCATGGGAGAAGCCTTTCGGATTGCCAAACTCGAGATGGCACATGACATCGTTCATGCGCGTCATTTGCAGCAAAGATTGTTGAATGGCCTAAAAGACATTGAACAGGTTTTTGTCAATGGCCATTTGACCCAGCGCGTACCGCATAACCTGAACATCAGCTTTAACTATGTTGAGGGTGAATCTCTCATCATGGGTATCAAGGGCTTGGCGGTGTCTTCTGGTTCGGCCTGTACCTCTGCAAGTCTGGAGCCCAGCTATGTTTTGCGAGCTTTAGGCCGCAGCGATGAATTGGCGCACAGCAGCTTGCGCATGACGGTAGGGCGCTACTCAACTGAAGAAGAAATTGATTACGCAATCACCACAATTCGCGCCAATGTCGGCAAATTGCGCGATTTAAGTCCTTTATGGGAAATGTACAAAGATGGTGTGGATCTCAGCACCATCCAATGGGCAGCCCACTGACAATTTTTGACGGAGACAGACATGGCGTACAGCGAAAAGGTCATTGACCATTATGAAAATCCACGCAATGTGGGTTCATTTGACAAGGGTGACGACTCGGTAGGAACGGGGATGGTGGGTGCGCCTGCCTGTGGCGACGTCATGAAGCTTCAAATCAAGGTCAACCCACTGACTGGGGTGATTGAAGATGCGCGCTTCAAAACCTATGGATGTGGCTCTGCTATCGCCTCATCTTCATTGGTGACTGAGTGGGTGAAAGGCAAAACATTGGACCAAGCCGCGGCTTTGAAGAACAGTGAAATTGCACAAGAGTTAGCCCTGCCACCCGTCAAAATTCATTGCTCCATTTTGGCGGAAGACGCCATCAAGGCAGCTGTTGAAGATTACAAAAAGAAAAACACGCACTGATATGTCAGTTTCCATGACCGAGGCCGCTGCGCGGCATGTAAATCGATACCTCACTAAGAGAGGTAAGGGCGTAGGTGTTCGTCTTGGGGTCAAGACCACGGGTTGTTCTGGGCTGGCTTACAAGCTTGAATACGTGGATGATTTAAGCGGTGAGGATGTTGTTTTTGAAGCCCATGGCTTGAAGATCCTGATTGACCCGAAAAGTTTGGCCTACCTTGATGGCACTGAGTTAGATTTTGTTCGTGAAGGTTTGAATGAAGGCTTTAAATTTAACAATCCTAACGAACGTGACCGTTGTGGTTGTGGTGAATCGTTCAGGGTTTGACCATGAACTCTGGCCAGGGGCTTCAGCAATCTTTGCTGTCTGCAAATGATTTTGAGCTTTTCAATTTACCCCTGACATTCAAGTTAAATCGTCAATTGCTTGATGAGCGCTGGAAAAATCTTCAGCGTATGGCGCATCCGGATAACTTTTCTGTGCAAGATACCGCATCCCAACGAATAGCAATGCAATATTCGGTGCGTATCAATGAGGCCTATCAAAGGCTCAAACTTCCCCTCAAACGAGCCGCTTACCTTTGCGAATTGAATGGTGCTTCGATCAAGGCGGAAGAAAATACGCGTATGCCTTCAGACTTTCTTATCCAGCAAATGCAGTGGCGAGAGCAACTCGAAGATGCAGATTCTTTCCACGAAATAGGCAAACTCCAACAAGAAGTCTTGGCCGCAAAAGAGTCAGCCTTTGCAAGATGTGAGACGTATTTGGATGTTGATAAACATTGGAGCAATGCTGCTGGTGAGGTCAGGACTTTGATGTTCATGGAGCGTTTTGAAGACGATATCGACAAGCGGCGTGATCAATTAGAAAACGCGTAAGGGACAATTCTAGAAAATGGCTTTGCTTCAAATTTCCGAACCTGGACAGGCACCAAACCCTCATGAGCGTCGCATCGGTATTGGTATAGATTTGGGTACGACCCATTCTTTAGTAGCCAGTGTTCGCAGTGGAATTGCAGAGTGTTTGCCCGATGCTGATGGTCGCGTCATATTGCCCTCAGCTGTCAGGTACCTGTCCCAAGGGCGCAGAGAGATTGGGGCTCAAGCGCTATCGAGTCAAACAACTGACCCCGCAAATACCATTGTTTCAGTCAAAAGATTCATGGGCAGAGCGTTGAAAGATATCTCCAACGCTGAAGAATTGCCCTATGCGTTTTTGGATACGCCTGGCATGTTGAGCATCAAGACTGTCGATGGCGTCAAGTCACCAGTAGAGATCAGCGCAGAAATTTTGGCAACCTTGAGACAGCGAGCTGAAGACACATTTGCTGATGATATTCATGGTGCTGTTATTACGGTTCCGGCTTATTTTGACGATGCTCAACGTCAGGCAACCAAAGATGCAGCAAAGCTTGCTGGACTCAATGTATTGCGGTTGATCAATGAGCCTACTGCCGCCGCATTGGCTTATGGTCTTGATAATGCCAGTGAGGGCATATACGCGGTCTATGACCTCGGTGGTGGAACATTTGATATCTCTGTTCTTCGATTAAGCCAAGGTGTGTTTGAGGTTCTCTCCACGGGTGGCGATTCTGCCTTAGGAGGGGATGATTACGATCGCGCATTGGCCAGATATGCAATGGAAGCAACTGGCGTAAAAGTGTCCACCGACAGTGATAAAAGCGCTGTCTTGGTGGCTGCGCGGAGGTGTAAAGAAGCACTGTCTTCAGAAAACAGTGTTGTATTTGATGCCTTGCTGTCTGATGGTGAACTTCGTTTGAATGTGAGCCGTGAAGTTTTTGAAGCGCAAACGCAATCTCTTACGCAACGCACCTTGACTGCTGTTAAAAAAGCGCTGCGCGATGCCCATATTGCCATTGAAGATATCCAAGGCGTGGTGATGGTGGGTGGTTCTACCCGTATGCCCATGGTTCAGAAGGCAGTTGGTGAGTTGCTTCATTGCCAGCCACTCAACAATTTAAATCCAGACGAAGTCGTCGCACTTGGCGCAGCATTACAAGCCAACCAACTGGTGGGTAACAACACAGATGGCAATATGCTTTTGCTCGATGTGATCCCGCTTTCTCTGGGGATAGAAACCATGGGTGGACTTGTAGAGCGAATCGTTCCAAGAAATCAAACCATCCCCACAGCCATGGCACAAGACTTCACCACCTACCAAGATGGACAAACTGCGCTTGCCCTCCATATCGTTCAGGGTGAACGTGACTTGGTCCATGATTGTCGAAGCCTTGCACACTTTGAATTACGCGGCATTCCACCTATGGCAGCAGGCGCGGCGCGTATCAGAGTCACTTTTACGGTGGATGCAGATGGCCTGCTGTCGGTCGCAGCCAAAGAAATGAACAGTGGGGTTGAATCGCAGATTGAGGTTAAGCCCAGTTATGGTTTGTCAGATGAGCAAATCACCTCCATGCTGCTAGACAGTTTTCACACGGCTGAGATTGATAAACAGGCCAGAGCCTTGGCGGAGTCCCGTCTTGAAGTGGACCGTATGTGCTTGGCCACCCATGCTGCTTTGGAAAAAGATGCCCATTTATTGGCTGCCCCAGAGCTTGAACACATCAAACAGTTGATGGCATTGGCTCAAGAGTCCAAAAGTTTGAATGATGCGATAGCCATTGAGCAAGCGACAGAAGCACTGGCAAAAGGTACCGAGGCTTTTGCAGCTTTGCGAATGAATGAAAGTATTCGTCAGGCTTTATCTGGCAAAACCATAGAATCATTGTGATGACAACCATCCGAATACTCCCACACGCACAATACTGCCCAGAAGGCCGAGAAATTCAAGCTATCCCAGGCACTTCAATTTGCGAAGCGCTGCTGGACAATGGTATTGCGATTGAACACGCCTGCGACATGAGTTGTGCCTGTACCACCTGCCATGTGATTGTCAAGGAAGGCCTTGCAAGTCTCAATCCAGCCGAAGAAGAGGAAGATGACTTGTTAGATCGTGCCTGGGGTTTAGAACCTAACTCTCGCCTAGCTTGCCAAGCCTTATTGAGCAATCAAAACCTGGTTATTGAAATACCTCGCTACACCATCAACCACGCCAAAGAAAATCACTGATCGTCCATGCGTCAAATTGTTTTAGATACCGAAACCACAGGACTGTCTGCCGAGGCAGGTGATCGGATCATTGAGATTGGCTGTGTCGAGTTATTCAATCGGAAATTGACTGGCCGTACCTTTCACTACTACTTGAATCCAGAGCGCGAAAGTCACGAAGATGCGCTGAAGGTTCACGGGATCAGCAATGAATTTCTTTTAGACAAACCTAAATTCTTTGAGATTTTTGAAGAGTTTCTGGAGTTTGTCCGGGGTGCTGAATTGATTATTCACAACGCTTCTTTTGATGTGGGATTTATTGACAAAGAGCTGTCCTCGTGTGGCGCTTTGCCTTTGCAAAACCATGTTTTAAAAATTGTGGACACTTTGGCTATGGCCAAGGAAATCTATCCTGGCAAGCGCAATTCTTTAGATGCCTTGTGTGACCGATTGGGTGTCAATAACTCTGCCCGAACACTGCATGGCGCTTTGCTTGACGCTGAATTGCTGGCCGATGTTTATGTGTTTTTGACCCGCGGTCAAAACGCTTTGATGATGGAAGACAGCCAGACACACGATGCATCTGGCAACAGTCTCAAAATTGACTTATCGGTCTTTCCTCTCTCCATCGTTATGCCTGAAGCAGAGGAGTTGCTCGCGCATGAGCAGGTTCTTGTTGATATTGACAAAGCAAGCAATGGAAAAACCATGTGGCGAAATATTGCGGTGTAAAATACTTTGATATTGGGTCGTTAACTCAGCGGTAGAGTGCCACCTTCACAC